>JBFFLJ010000010.1:0-40490 GCA_041554935.1 Candidatus Izemoplasma sp. | reverse complement strand
TTTTGTGATGAATGATACGAATTCTGTTGGCAGTTCTAATACCTGTGTTGCATCTGATTTATCAACTAAGTATTGGATCAAGCGTTTCAATTCAATAGTTTCACTTACACCACTACCAAATAATCCTGGTAGCCCATTCATTGCATCGTTCCATCCTGGTTTGTCTGCTTCCATATCAATTCCGATTCCAGAAGGGTCTAGACTTGCAATTTTATTTACAGCTAAAACAAGTAATTTGCTATATAGATTTGTTTTAACTTCTTTTCCTTCTTGATCAAGTAACCAATTACTACCCCAACGGTTCATGTGTAACATGTTTATTTTTTCTTCATCACTGTGAATCACACTTCCGTAGCGTCTAACAACATGATTTTTGGTTAAACAGATTTTTTCATCACGTGGTAATACATACGAAGTACTATCAAAATAACTATATGTCATGTCATTAAATAAACTATCTAAAATCTTGTCAGGATACACTGCTTCAAAATTTTCTACTAAATCCAAAATGTAGGTCCAATGATCAATCCAGTAACCTTCTCCGAAATTTGCATCATATTGTTGTTCTGCTTTTTCAAAAATGAGTTTAAACAATTGATCATCTGTTAAGTTCGACTCAATATTATTGTTTACCATCGTATTGATGATACTTCCTGGAGTAAATTGTTTTTGTAAAACATTTGCCATAATAGGTGATCCACCAAATAGTTTATCAACCAATTTTGTAACGGTTTTTTTGTCTTTGATAATAAAATTTGATCCATTAATTCCTAGTGGATTAAACCCGTCTGGTTGAATCAAAGAGGCAAACATTTTCATGTTAAAGTCACCAACATGAGGATTAAACAGAACATCACTTCGACGATTCTGACATACATCACGGAAATTCCCATTTCCTTGGCTGTAATACTCAGGAGCTAGTGTAAAGAAATTATAATCTCTTTCTAAATCACCGTGTCTACGGCTAAATAAATGATAGACAAAATCTTTTTTACTTGTTGGGATAATCATTGGATATCCACCACGTAAAATGTTATCTAAATAGTTTTGTCTCATATAGTCATCAAATATTGCATAGCTTGATTCCATATCAACATCTGATAATAATTGATCAATTTCATGAGACGCCTGATAACGTTTTAAGTCTAAATATTCAATCGATGTAAATTTGTCTTTGATTTCTAATAAATATTCTTCGGAATGAACATTCCCAATCACAGTATCAATACGTTTTGATTCATTCCCCGCAAGTGTCATATTAATTCCAGTAAACCCGACAGGAATTTTATTGGCAGTAACTTGCTCAACTTGTTGAATCTCTGACAGAGAGTGTTCTTCAAAATTTCTTGCATAACGTTTTGATGTATCATAACCAAAAATTAAATTCCAATCAACAATTGGTTTTACAAGTTTTCCTTCAAAAGATGAAAGATAGAAATTACCTTGAACAACTTCTACTACTTCGGCGCTATCAGAACTTGAAGAACGCATACGGTAGAATCCTAAATCATGTTCCAAACTATATACTTCCATCCAACTTCTTAAAAGATTACCAATACTTTTAAAATCTCCATAAGGTACTTTATATGGGAAAAGTTGAGATAACCCATCTAGGATCTCAAATGTTTGTGGTATAGAATCAAGGTTCGTAATAACAACTTGACGAACTAAGGCAGCAATATTTTCGTTTGGTAATCCGAAATATGTGACGCTTACTTTCAATTTCAAGTCTTCGTTTATCTCCTCAATTGTAAATTGTGATGGTCTTATTCTCATAAAGCGTTTGGTATTCATTTTATTTTCACCAAAAATTTCATGCACTACGCCATTCACTTTTACAAATGTACGGAACCCATTTGTGCCAACTTGTTGGTAAGCTGTAACCGCTGGATTGAACTCCAATATTTGTGAATCCTTGTTTTCTAATCCAAAAGATGCAATTCCCTGTCCACGGTTCACATAAAATGCCCATAGTGGGATACCACGTTTTCCTGCCAAGCCTGGTAGAAAACTACTAAATGTTTTTTGTTTTTCATAATTTTCAATCACAAACTCATGATCTTTGAAATAATATTCGTTCATATAATCCACCTCTATAAAATTGTAAAATACTTAAAATGTTGCTAAATAATAATCTAACTAAAACGATTTCGACTTAATTATATCGCATATGTAAGCGTTCTACAATAGCGTTTTCGTAAATTCTAACTAATCAGTATTTTTTATAAATAAAAAAGGAATTACGTAAGTAATTCCTTTTCATATATTATCCGATTGAACCTTCCATTTCCAATTTAATCAGCTGATTTAATTCGACAGCATATTCCATTGGTAGTTCCTTTGCGAATGGCTCAATAAAGCCCATAATTATCATTTCAGTTGCTTGGTCTTTGGTAAGGCCACGGCTCATTAAATAGAATAATTGTTCTTCTGATACTTTTGAAACTGTTGCTTCATGAGTCACTTGTGCTTGATTGTTTTTTACGATGTTATATGGCAATGTATCACTAACACTTATGTCATCAAGGATGATAGTGTCACATTCTACATTGCTTTTTGCACCAATTGCTTTTTTATCATGACGAATCATACCACGATAATTCACTCGTCCGCCTTTTGCACTCATTGATTTTGAGATGATTTTTGAAGTTGTGTTCTTACCAATATGAATCATTTTTGCTCCAGTATCTTGATTCATACCTTCTCCTGCGAAAGCAATTGAGATCGTTGTGCCTTTGGCACGATCTCCTTTTAGAATACAAGCTGGATATTTCATATTAATTTTACTACCAATATTGCCATCAATCCATTCCATGTGTCCATCTTCTTCAACAAGAGCTCGTTTTGTTACGAGATTGATGATGTTATTTGCCCAGTTTTGAACGGTACTGTAACGACAATAACCACCTTTTTTAACAAAGATTTCAACAATTGCTGCATGAAGAGAATGTTTTGTGTATACAGGTGCAGTACATCCTTCTACATAGTTTAGACTAGCTCCTTCATCAACAATAATTAAAGTTCGTTCAAATTGCCCCATCGATTCAGAGTTAATTCTGAAATAACTTTGTAGTGGTTTTTCTACTTTGACACCTTTTGGAACATAGATAAAACTACCACCACTCCATACTGCGCTATTTAAAGCTGCATATTTATTATCGCGAGGTGGAACTACTTTGCCAAAGTACTCTTTGAACAATTCAGGGTACTCTTTAAGCGCTGTATCGGTATCAGTAAAAATAACACCTTGTTCTTCTAACTCTTTGATTGTTGAATGGTACACGACTTCACTTTCAAATTGGGTCGAAACACCAGCTAGAAATTTTTGTTCTGCCTCAGGGATTCCTAGTTTGTCAAAAGTGTCTTTAATTTCTTCTGGAACATCGTCCCAGTCACTTTCACTTTTTTGACTCGCGCGGATGAAATATGTAATATCATCAAAATCGATTTCACTCAAATCAGGTCCCCAAGTTGGATTCTTTTTGTCTAAAAAGTTTTGAAAACTTTTTAAGCGAAACTCGAGCATCCAATCAGGTTCACCTTTGGCTTTAGAAATCTCACGAACGATGTCGGGATTGATTCCTTTACCTGTATTCATAACACTAGTGGTCTCTGTTTTAAAACCAAATTTATAATCACCAATAATGTCTTTAATTTCTTGTTTTGTTTTATCACTCATTGTGATCACTCACTTTCGTCAATTGTACCTTCAAATGCTTTCCATGCGATACTTGCGCATTTTATACGGGCTGGGAATTTAGCGACACCTTGGTAAGCGATAGCATCCTCTAACTCGATTGTTTTATCATATTCTTTGTTTGTCAGCATATTGATATAGGTACTTGTAATTGTCTTTGCGTCTTCCAATGTTTTTCCAATTAACGTTTCACTCATCACGCTTGCGCTGCTACAACAAATACTACATCCTGTTCCTTCATGACGAACGTCTTTTACGATATTATTTTCAATTTTTGATTGAATAGTAATGTCGTCACCACATGTTGGGTTTTTTATGTGAATCATTTTATAACCGCTATCTTGAACAAGACCTTTATTACGTGGGTTCTTGTAATGGTCCATGATTACTTGTCTGTATAAAACTTCTAAATTATTCATTTGTACCCCCTAAAATCCTACGCCAAGAAAGAAATCTCTTGCGTTTTTCAATGATTCTAAGAAACGATCACTGTCCTCTTTTGTGTTATAAACATAAAAACTAATTCGTAACGCTGCGACGATATCTAACCACTTGATGATCAGTTGTGCACAATGGTGTCCAGCACGCATACAAACATTGTCACCATCGAAATAGGTGATCGCATCATGAGGATGAACCCCGTCGATATTGAACGTAATAATTCCGGTATCACTGGTTGGATTATATACTGTTATCCCATCCATTTGTAATAATTTGTCGATAGTATAGTTTTTTAATTCTACTTCGTGTGCCAAAATATTCTCTAAGCCTATTTCTTGAAGATATTGAATGGCACGACCTAGTCCAATAGCTTCTGCGATTGGTGGTGTCCCTGTTTCAAATTTGTATGGTGCATCTTTCCAAGATGCATCAAACTTATCAACGTTATCATTCATGTCTCCTCCAAATTCAATTGGGGGCATGCTTTCTAACAATTCTTTTTTACCATACAAAACACCAATTCCTGTTGGTCCAAGCATTTTGTGACCGCTAAAACTTAAGAAATCACAGTCTAATTGTTTGACATCAATAGGTTTATGAGGTGCTGCTTGCGCAGCATCAACACTGACAACTGCACCAACTTCATGTGCTAGTTTTATAATTTCCTCAATTGGAGTAATATAGCCCATCACATTTGAAACATAGTTGATTGCGACTACTTTTGTATTTTTTGTTAAGACTTTTTTAAAGTTTTCAATCGTAATTCTTCCCTCTTTATTCAAAGGGACATATATAAGTTTTGCCCCTGTAATGCGACTGACATTTTGCCATGGCAATACTTGGGAATGATGTTCTAATTCACTAACAATAATTTCATCGTCACTATTAAGGTGATTTAATCCATAACTGCTTGCAATCAAATTCAATGCACTACTTGCTCCTCTTGTAAAAACAACTTCATCAAAAGAAGCGTGAATAAAATCACTAATAATTTTTCTGGCATTTTCATATTCATTGGTTGCCACATAACTTAAGTTATAGACACCGCGATGAACATTTACCCCATACTTTTCATAGTATTCATTCATTTTTTCAATCACTTGAATTGGTTTTAAACTAGATGCCGATGTATCAAGATACACCAGTGTGTTATCCTCTAATATCGGAAAATCTTTCTTAATTTGTAACGGATCCATTATTTTCACCTACAATGTTTTATTTTCAACTGTTGTTACAAAATCATGAACTAATTCTTCTGTTGTTAATAATGTTAGTACAGGAGATAAAAATCCTGATATGATAAGTCGTTCAGCATTCTTCAATGTGATTCCTCGACTCATTAAATAATATAATTGTTCTTCATCAATTTTACCGATTGCAGCACCGTGTGATGCTTCAACGTCGTACTCATCTATTAAAAGTAACGGATTGGCATCAAGTCTAGCTTCAACACCAAGAATGATTCCTCTGTTGCTTTGTCTAGCAATACTACGTTTCATCAATTTATTGATTTTTCCAACACCTTCAAATACAAGTTTGCTGTCGTTGTTCGCAACACCATAGTTTTCAATATAGCCTTCTGTATCTGGTGCTAAATGCTCAATTAGTTGTTTGAAAGAAGCATCTTGTTTTAATGATGTGATTGCGACGGTTTTCGAAGTCCCCGAAGCATATTGTTCTAATAAATAGATTGAAGTGTTACTTGTTGTAGTTGCATCATTTACTTCGGCAACACTGTAAACACTTTTACCGTATCTTAAAACATTACTATATCGATGAATATGTACATCTGCTTGATCATTATATTTAGTAATCCCACTATAATTTAAATTGGCATTCTCTGATACATTACTTTGTGAAATAAAGGTTACATCTGATACTTCATTATTTGTTAAATACTCAAAATATTTTAACTGACTATTTGATTCAAGATAGATCATCGTATTATGAATGTGTTTTGGTTCGTCTGTGAGATAAAACACGTGAAGTGTTTCAGAAACAATCAGATTTTTTGGGACATAGATTAATAGTCCACTTGTGAACTCGATTGCATCTAAACTTGGTTGTAAACGAGAAAATTCAGTAATGATGGTTTGTTTTTCTGTGATTGTCAACCCATCGTAAATTGCAACATTATCAAATGCGTTTGATAACTGTTTCGCAATGATTACGCCATTTCTAACAACAAGATATGAACCTAACTCCTCAGTTAGAAATAACTGAACTTCTTTTGTAATCAATGGTTTGACATCAGACTTTGTCGTAAATGTCATCATTACAAGTCAAGAGCTTCCCTTGTTGCACAAGTTCCTAACATAACTCTTCTTTCCTCTTCTTCTTCAATAACACGTTCGTTTTCTATCCCAAGTTCTTCTTTTAACCAATCATATCCTTCAGCATCAATTCTTTCCATTAAGGTATTATCACCACTTCGGACGATTCTTCCTTGCATCATGACATGAATTGTATCCGCTTTGATATATTCTAACAAACGTTGATAATGTGTAATCAACAATAATCCTAAATTATCATTCTTCATACTTGTTACGTTTTCTCCAACAATTTTCAATGCATCAACATCTAATCCACTATCGATTTCATCTAAAATCGCAATTGTTGGTTTCAACATTTTCATTTGTAAGATTTCATTACGTTTCTTTTCCCCACCACTAAATCCTTCGTTTAAGTAACGATGTGGTAAGTCTTCATTCATTTTTAGTTCTGTGACAGCTTTATCATAATCACGAATGAACTTGAATAAAGAAATGTTTTTACCTTCTTCCAAACGGCTATTCATAGCTGTTTTGATAAAATCACTATTGGTAACACCAGGCACTTCTGCCGGACTTTGCATTCCTAAAAATAAACCTGCTCTTGCACGTTCATCAACTTCCATTGCTAAAACGTCTTTGCCATCTAACGTCACTTTACCTTTTGTAACAGTGAATTTCGGATGACCCATTATCACACTCGCAAGTGTTGATTTCCCAGTCCCATTCGGACCCATAATTGCATGAGTTTCCCCACCATTTATTACTAAATTAACGCCTTTTAGGATTTCTTTTCCATCCACTTCTGCGTGTAAATCTTTAATGACTAATATGCTCATAAAGTATTCCTCCTTAACTCACTCTATAATACATTATATAGGGCTATAAAGAAAGTGATATGATATATTTTTTTTAGGATTAAAAACAATGAAAAAACGGAATGATTTCCATTCCGTTTTCTCATTTATATACAAGGATTTATTAGTTGTAATCTGCGTAAATCATTACGTTGTCAATATAAACAGTTGTGTCTACACCGACACCATCAATCATACCTAGTTCAAATACTAATTTACCTTGATCTGCAGTAGTAGCTTCAGTCATTGTAAATGTGTAAGTAAATGTTTGCACTGATGTTGTCAAATCGACAACTTCAGTTGGAGCAAAACCTGTAAACCATGGGTCAGCCTCAAGAGCATCTCCTAAGTTAACATTCATTTGACGTGCAGCGTCAGCATAAGCATCAAATTCTACGATATATGTAACGCCTTGTGCAAATGCTAATCCTTCTTGGTATACTTGTGTTGCATGAGATACAGTTGTGGTATTTAAAACAACTTCGACTTCCAATACACCATTTACAACTGATGCACTTGAAGATGTATAACCAGCATATTCGTCACCGAACCATGCACCCCATTCAAGAGCTTCTTCAAATGTTCCGTTAATAACTTGATCAGTATCTGTAACTACAGTTCCACCTAATGCATCGATTTCTTCAACCATAACATTATCAATATACACTGTAGTTTCTACAGCAGTAGCAAGTTCAAATACTAATTTTCCTTGATCTGTTGTTGTAGGTTCTGTCATTTCAAATTCGATTGTATAAAGTACATATTCTGTTGTTAATGATTTTGTTGTTTTTACAGCATAATTTGTAAACCATGGATCATAATCTAATGCATCACCAAATGCTACAATAATATCTTTAGCTGCATCAGCTTTTGCCATAAATGAAATTCTGTAGAATTTACCATTTTCAACAGCGAATCCTTCTTGATATACTTGTGTTGCATGTGTTGGGAATGTTTGAGTTTCATCATAACTTACGACAACGTTTAATGCCCCATCAACGACAGCAATCGATGAATCAGTATATCCACTCCATTGGTCCCCGAACCAACCAGTCCAACCAATGTCTTCGAAATCTTCATTTTGAAGAACTTCGTCTTGTCGTAATACTTCAATATTTACATCATCAATATGAACAGTTGTATTAACGGCAACACCACCAATAGCTCCTAGTTCAAATACTAATTTACCTTGATCTAAAGTTGATTCACCAGTAAATGTAAAGATGATTTCAAATTCTTGAAGATCTGTTGTTAAATCGATAACAGCAGTATCCATAAATTTAATAAACCATGGATCAGCATCAAGTGCATCTCCAATATTAACATTCATTTGACGTACTGCTTCAGCATACGCTTTAAATGTTACACGGTATGTTTGTCCATGTTCGAACGCCATTCCTTCTTGGTATACTTGTGTTGCATGTGAAGGTTGAGTATCAAGTAACCCAGCAACAACAACATTTAATACACCATCGTCTGCGTTAATACTTGAAGTTGTATATCCAATCCATTCGTCACCGAACCATCCACCCCATTCAGAAGTGTTTGTCAATGCGAAATCACCATTAACAACTTGATCAGTATCCGTAACTACAGTTCCACCTAATGCGTCGATTTCTTCAATCATAACGTCATCAATATAGACAGTAGTTTCTACAGCAGTAGCAAGTTCAAATACTAGTTTACCTTGATCTGTTGTTGTAGTTTCTGTCATTTCAAACTCGATTGTATATAACGCATATTCAGTAGTTAAACTTTTTGTTGTTTTAGCAACATAATTTGTAAACCACGGATCCGCATCTAATGCATCACCAAATGCTACAATAATATCTTTAGCTGCATCAGCTTTTGCCATAAATGAAATTCTGTAGAATTTACCATTTTCAACAGCAAATCCTTCTTGATATACTTGTGTTGCATGTGTTGGGAATGTTTGAGTTTCATCATAACTTACTATAACATTTAATGCTCCTTCAACTACAGAAGCACTTGAATCTGTATATCCACTCCATTGATCTCCGAACCATGCATACCATTGAAGTTCATCAAAGTCACCATTTAATACTAAGTCAGCAGGATCCCAAATCATTGCAGTAATTGTTACCAAACGGTCTACTGTAGTAATGTTCCCTAAAGCATCTTCTACTGTATAAGTAACAGTATAAATATCAGCAACATTTGTATCAACAGTGTCTCCACTTACAATGATATCTCCAGTAACATCACCATCTCTATTATCTGTAGCAACAACTCCATCTAAATCATCAAATGAAGAACCAACAGTTAAGACTACAGCGTCAACTCCAGTAATAACAGGACCTTCTGTATCTTCTAATACAGTAACAGTACGATTTACAACTTTAGTGTTTGATGCAGCGTCTGTAACAGTATAAGTTACTACATATACATCAGCAACAGTAACGTCAACAGTGTCTCCACCAATTATAATTGCACTTGTTAAATCAGTATCAGGATAATCCATTGCAGTGACACCTTCTGTTGCGACAAATGAAGTTACATCTCCAATAAAGATTGTAAGATCATCAGCACCAGTAATTGTAGGATCTAAATTATCCTCATCGCTTCCACCACGGATTTCTAAATCATCAATCCATATAGTACAGTCGATTCCAACACTATCTGGAATGTTACCCATTCCGAATAATGGACCACCATTAACATTTGTTGAAGGCATTGTGAATGAATAAGAATAATCAGCCCATTCTGTTGTTAATGTAATTATGTCGTCTTGATCAGGTTTAAAATCTTCAAAGTATGTAGGAGCAGGTAATAATTCCCCAATTTGTAGATTAACCTTTTTATCAGCAACGCTTGATTTGGCTTTAAATTTTACAACATAATCTTCGCCACCAACAAGTGGTACACCCATAAATGAATAACGTGATTCATGTGGTTGTCCACCAGAAATGATTTCTAATTTCAAAGTTTCGGTCTCAATTGAAGCAGTAACACTTCCTCCGCCAGCTTCGAATTTCGCCCAACCAACTAAGTCAGCTTCTGTGTCAAATGTCCACCCTTTAACAAGTGGTGCATTTTCATCAACAATAACAGTTGGAACAGTAATTGTAAATGTTGCAGTTTGACGGTCTAATTTACCTTCAACTACAACTGAATAAACAACGATACATGCTCTACCATTTGATGTATCTAAAACACCATCAGAAGCAATAGTACAATTGTCAGACGCAGCTGTAATTGAATCTGAATAGTCAACCCCGTCGCTACCAGTAGCAACAACACCATCAAATACATTAACTACAGCCCCTTTTTCAAATTCTTGATCACTAAATCCACTTAAAGTAACTGATGTTAGTCCAGTCACAGGAACAACTTCTTCTGGTTTACAACCAGCAATTGTAAATACTAAAAGTAGCGTAGATACAAATAATAATACTTTTTTCATAAACTTTTGACTCCTCCTAATTTATATTTTTTCTTTCTTTTAAAAACTGTAATAAGTAATGAATTGTGGTACCTACCAAATGAATATAAGGTATTTTTCCTTTAATACGGTTCAAGTATAGCATACTACGAAATCGTTTTCAATAATTTTCTAAAACGTTTTCTAAAATCGCTTACATCTACAAATAAGGGTAATAAGTGAATTTTAACGGTTTTCGTTTGTTTCTTCTTGTTAATAAGCGATTTTGTAAAAAGTAGCGAATGAGTTTTCGTTTGATTCTTTATAAAAAAATTATAAAAAAGAAATCTTTAAATCTATAATAATTGTGGGTGAAAATAAAAACAACAATGATATATTTCCTATTTCAAGTCCATAATCATCGTCGTCTTTTTCATCAATCCTATTTTAAATCCATTTGTTTTAGATTACTCATCTTATTATTCGATTTGAATTATCAACAAAATAATCAAAAATTTATCTGTGATATTTTGTGAAAATCATTCATAAATGAGTATCATTGCTATATATTATATTATAAACGAAATGAGTCATCTTAAATAGTATGATGCATTTTTAAAAAGTGGTCAATCATATTTATCGTCTCAAAAGGCTTGTAATATATCGATTAGAACGTTGTTTTTTTGCATAAAAAAAAGAGTATGTTAAACATACTCTCTTATTAATTTACTTAAAATACTAAGACCACTTTCATTTAGATGAAATCCATCAAATGTGTAATCCAAACATAATTGATCGAAGTTATTACTTAACTCTTTAGTAACATCAATAAACTTAATTTTGTTTTTTCGAGCAAAATTCTTTAGATAATAATTTAACATATTGATTTCAAAATTATCTCTTGAATCAACAAATTCACGATTGATATAATCAATATTTGCAGGGTTGACCGTCATTACACTAACGAGGTGAATTTCGGTATCCTTTGTACGCTTTTTAAGTTCCAAACAAATATCCATAATATTTTGGTATATTTGTTTAACGTCGCGATGATCCGTTCCAATGTCGTTTGTTCCAATTGAAATAAAGAGTTTTTTTGGTTTATACTTGATTGCCCGTTTATATAATGATTCTTGAAGTTGGATTGTCGTATCCCCGCTGATTCCATTATTAAACACAATTAAATCAGGAAAATAGCGTTCTATGTCGATGTTCTCTATCACACAATCACCAACTAAAACGATTTGTTCCTTTGTAATTTCTTGTTGTTTAATTTCTTCCATTCGTTGCATATAATGTCTTCTTGAACTACTAATCATGATGAAAACCCCAATCTGTTATTCGCTAAAATGTCCTTCATGCGCTACTCCAAAGATACGTTTTACAACAGTTAATATTATTAATGCAAGTAGAGAGACGGTGATTCCTAACATAGTTTGACCAGTCCCGAAAATAATACCGATAATCGCACTAATCCATAATGTAGCTGCGGTTGTTAATCCACTGATTGATCCATTTTGTTTTAGAATTGCTCCTGTTCCTAAGAAACCTACTCCAGCAACAACTTGAGCTATGATTCTTTGACGTTCTAATTGCACAACAATTGTTGGGTGAGATAGTGCAAATTCAATTGCGTCTTGTAACATTACTTCTTGAACAATGGCAATTGCTGATGCACCTAAAGCAACTAATATATGTGTTGTCAAACCCGCGATTTTATGTTTTCGCTCACGTTCGAATCCGATAAGTCCTACAAACAATATTGTAAGTCCAAGACTCTGTACAATGTACAATAAATCGATTGTTTTGTCCATAATATTACCTTCTTTCCAGTTTGTAACCTTTTATTATAAACGCTTACATTTTAAAATGCAATAAAAAATCGAGATATTTTTCAATCTCGATTTTTATTACTATTCGTTTGTTTCGTAATTCATTTGAGCATATCGTAGATACATTTTGTATTTACGTTGTGCTTCTTGTAAGTTCGCAGCAAATAACATTTCTGCTTTGTCTGGATTTATGTCCAGTAATTGTGAGTAACGAGCTTCGTTTAATAAGAAGTCTTTGTATAGTTCCCATTTTGGAGGTTTTGAGTCAATTGTGAATGGGTTTTTACCTTGTGGTTCTAAACGAGGATCGAATCTGAAGGTTGGCCAGTATCCACATTCTGTAGCAAGTTTTGCTTCATTTTGTGAATTTGTTAATCCACCTTTAATTTTATGTGCGATACATGGTGAGTATGCAATAATTAATGATGGTCCATCATAGCTTTCTGCTTCTTTAAATGCTTTTAAGACTTGTTGTTGAGAAGCACCATGTGATACTTGAGCAACATAAACATGTCCATAACTCATTGCGATTGCAGCAAGGTCTTTTTTCTTACCAGTTTTACCACTTGCAGTAAATTTAGCGATTGAACCTGTTGGAGCTGATTTACTTGATTGTCCACCAGTGTTAGAGTAAACCTCAGTATCTAATACTAAGATATTTACGTTATCGCGGTTTGCGATAACATGGTCTAATCCACCATATCCAATATCGTAAGCCCATCCATCTCCACCGATAATCCAATTACTTTGTTTCACGATGTAGTTTGATAATTCTTTAATTTCTTTGGCATATTCTTCGTTAGAGTTTTCAATCAAAGGCATTAATTGATTGTATACTTCAAGTGATTTTTCCCCATCTTCACGGTTATCTAACCATGTTGTAAATAATTTACTTACATCTGGAGAAACTTTGTCTTTGTTGTCAACGAAGATATTGTGTAAATGATCACGCAATGCTTGGTTCGCATGGTACATACCATAACCAAATTCAGCATTGTCTTCAAATAAACTGTTTGCCCATGCAGGTCCACGACCATTATCTAAAGTTGTATAAGGAGTCGCTGGGAATGATGCACCATAGATACTTGAACATCCTGTTGCATTTGCGATTTGCATTCTTCCACCAAATAATTGTGTTGCCAATTTGATATATGGAGTTTCTCCACATCCCGCACAAGCACCACTGAATTCAAATAATGGTTTTGCAAATTGTGAGTTTTTCGCGTTATTTTTTTCAACTAGGTTATCTTTATAAGTAACTTCATTGAATAAGTATTCTGAGTTTTTGATTTCACCTTTTTCAATTTCTTCATGAATTGGTGACATTTTTAATGCTTTTGTTTTTGCAGGACATACTTCAACACAAACTCCACAACCAGTACAATCTAATGTAGAAATTTGAATTTTATATTGTAATCCTGTTAAGCCTTTACCAACAGCATCTTTTGTTTTTAATCCTTCAGGTGCATTTGCCATTTCTTCTTCTGTTAATAAGAATGGACGAATAACAGCATGAGGACAACTGAAAGCACATTGGTTACATTGAATACAGTTATCTTGGATCCATTCAGGGACATAGTTTGCGATACCACGTTTTTCATATGCAGTACCACCATTATCCATTGTTCCATCTTCATAACCTGTAAATGCTGAAACAGGTAAATCATATCCTTTAATTTCATTAACTGGAATTGCTAATGTTTTAACGAAATGTGGTAGATCTGAATCTTCTTTTTCAACTTTAACAGTTAAATTTGCCCATGCAGGATCTACTTTTACTTCAACCAAACCATGTTGTCCAGCATCAATTGCTTTGTAGTTTTTATCAACGATAGTTTGACCTTTACGTCCATATGCTTTTTCAGCATATTTTTTCATCAATTTTACTGCTTCAGCAGAAGGTATGATTTGTTGGTTTAATGCAAAGAATGCACTTTGCATAATAGTATTTATCATAACACCAAGTCCAGCTTCTTCAGCTAATTTTACTGCGTTAATAATATATAACTTCGCTTCTTTTTCAGCCAATTGTTTTTTAACATTATTTGGTAATAGTTCTTCTACTTCTTCAGCAGGAACAATTGTATTTAATAAGAATGTTCCACCTTTACGAAGTCCATTTACCATATCATATTGTGTTAAATAAGAATCTTTCGAACAAGAAACAAAGTGAGGTTGTGATACTAAGTATGTTGAACGAATTGGAACTTGTCCAAAACGTAAATGCATACGTGTAACTCCACCTGATTTTTTAGAGTCATATGATGAATATGCTTGACCGTACAAGTCTGTATTCTCACCAATTATTTTGATTGTATTTTTCGATGCTCCTACAGTACCATCACTACCAAATCCGAAGAACAATAATTCTGTTGTTCCTTCCGGTTGTGTATCAATTTCATCATTTGGTAAAGAAGTAAAGTTTACATCATCAACGATTCCGATTGTGAAACGTTGTTTTTTAGCACCGATCATGTTGTCATAAACCGCTTTGATTTGTCCAGGAGTTGTATCTTTTGAAGACAATCCGTAACGTCCACCAAAGATTTCAGGAGTTTTATCGGTTCCATAATATACTGATTTAATATCTAGTAATAGTGGTTCTCCAATACTTCCTGATTCTTTTGTACGTTCTAAGACTGAAATACGTTCTACTGTTTTTGGCATAGCGTTTAAGAAATATTCAATGCTGAATGGACGATATAAATGAACAGTTAATAATCCAACTTTACGTCCTTCTTTTTGTAAGTAATCTACAGTTTCTTCAATCGCTTCAGTTACAGAACCCATTGCGATAATAACGTCAGTTGCATCTTCTGCACCATAGTATACAAATGGAGCGTAATTACGACCAGTAATTTTGCTGATTTCTGATAAGTATTCTGCAACAATTGCAGGTACTTTATCATAATATTTGTCTTGGATTTCACGAGCTTGCATATATACGTCGTCGTTTTGTGCTGATCCTCTAGTTACAGGATTTGTTGAATTTAATGCTCTTTTACGGAATGCAGTTACTGCATCACGATCAAGTAATTTGTCTAAATCTTCGTAATCCATTACTTCAACTTTATTTACTTCATGAGAAGTTCTAAACCCATCAAAGAAATGTAAGAATGGAATACTTGATTTGATTGCAGATAAATGTGCAACCGCTCCAAGATCCATTACCTCTTGTACAGATCCACTTGATAAAATTGCGAATCCTGTTTGTCTTGCAGCCATAACATCTTGGTGATCACCAAAAATACTTAATGCTTGAACTGCAATACTTCTAGCAGCAACATGGATAACACCTGGTAATAATTCACCAGCAATTTTATACATGTTTGGTAATTTTAAAAGTAACCCTTGTGAAGCTGTGTAAGTAGTTGTTAATGCACCAGCTTGTAAAGAACCATGAACAGTTCCAGCAGCTCCCGCTTCTGATTGCATTTCAATTACTTTTACTGGCATTCCAAATAAGTTTTTCTTACCTTGAGATGCCCATAAATCTGTGTATTCTGCCATCGGTGAAGATGGTGTGATAGGATAAATACCAGCAACTTCTGTGAATGCATAAGCAACGTGTGCAGCAGCTTGGTTTCCATCCATCGATTGGAATACTTTTTTTGCCATTATGACATACCTCCAATTTATATTTCTAAATTTTTAAACTATTTTCGTCATACGTTTTAGATTATAAAACATTTTATATAATATTACAATATTATAAGCGTATTTATTTTTCGAATGAAACCATTTACATTTTCTCTTTATTAAAATATAAAAGCCAGTTTATAAACTGGCTATTTAATTGAGTTCAAAAACAGGGTAGCATCATCTAAATAATCGTCGGCAATTTTGACAAAATCAAACCCTAAATCAATGCTTAATCCAATGAATTCCTTGTACATTGCAACGTTATGCCACTGCAGTGCTTGAAATGCCATGTAGAAGTACACTTTGTTCCACTCTAATACCGAAGGTTCTTTTCCTAAATATACCGGTAATAGTTTTAGGGCATATTCATATACAAAATCTCCAAAACACGCGATATCATATAATGGATCATTGTTCCCTGAAAATTCCCAATCCATCAATTTAATTCCGTCAGGTGTTTTCACAAAATTTGAAGCTTGACAATCACCATGAGTAAAGACGTATTCACTCGGCTGAATCAGGGTGGAAGCATAACCTAAAAGTTTCGCTTTTAATGATTGATATCGTTCGCTATGTTGAAATCCAAACTCAAAAGTATAGCTTTCATATTTCGCGAGTCGTTCTAATGGATTATAAGGATATTTACTTTTCATTCCTGAACTGTGAAGTTTATGAAGAACGTTTGATACTTCTTCTAAGTAATCAGTTGGGTTTAATTCATTGAGTGGTGTTCCTTCGATATAGTGAGCGATTTTATATCCTTTTTCTAAATCTAGATACACAACTTCGCTATTTAGATCAAGTGATTCTACCATTTCAATGTGATATTTTTCAACTGTACGGTCAACATACATTTCAGCTTTTTTACCCGGAATACGGAATGTATATTTTTGACCTTTGATAGCGACGATATAGGTATAGTTACTCATTCCGCCCATTAATCGTTTATCGATAATGATATCGTCTTTATTACATTGAAATACATCAATACATACTTCTAAAATTATTTGATCGTTTGTCATTGGATAACCTCCTAAAATTCAATTAATTTTGTGGGAACATCTTGAGTTGCCACAGTAATGTTGTAGTCTTCTATTTGTAGATCATATTCAGAGAATACTTCACGATATGTCTCTAAAACTAAATCCACTGTGTTGCACTCTCGTGATGGGTGTGCAAGGATGATATGTTTTGTTTTATCTCCGACTAATTGTGTCATATTATAAGCCGAATCCGTATTTGACATATGTCCTTTGACAGAGTCAATACGCTGTTTCAAATAGAATGGTCTTGAGCTGGTAAAAAGTAACGTTACATCATAATTAGATTCAAAGATATAGATGTCAGCATTTTGTAACAATTCATGATCTTTTTTTGGTAAATATCCAATGTCTGTGATATAGACAATTTTTTTATCTTCTGCATAAAAAATATAGCCAACAGCATCACTTGAATCGTGAGAAATACTTAGCGGATAAATTGATATATCATTGATTTGAAACAACTGATTTGGAACAATAAATTGAACTTGTTGGTCGTTTATGTTTTCCGCCTGCTTATAAAAGAATGATTGATATGTATCTTCTGTCACATAACAAGTGGTCGGTGTTTTTTTGAGAGTCATATTTAGTCCACCAATATGATCCGTATGTTCGTGGGTAATTAAAATACCATCTAACTCACTTAAATCAAGATTCTGTTCTGTCAACCGCGAAGTTATTTGGCGATAACTCAATCCACAATCAATTAATAACTTTGTTTGATTGATTTCGAGATATGTGACATTTCCTTTACTACCACTGCCTAATACGGTTACCTTCATATAATCACCTCTTCTGTACTCAACTATTATACAATAACTTGTTAAAAATACAACATTATGAGGAGTATTTCACAATAGCCTTTTTAAGATGCGTTTTTTTATAGGTATTATACAAAATTTTGTATTGTGTTATGATGATAAAAATGATATTATATATATTGCGTAAATAATAAGGAGTGATACTAAA
The DNA here is from genome assembly GCA_041554935.1 of Candidatus Izemoplasma sp. GTDB lineage: Bacteria > Bacillota_I > Bacilli_A > Izemoplasmatales > Izemoplasmataceae > Izemoplasma. Next base: position 22,360 of record JBFFLJ010000010.1, on the reverse strand, counting down.
TGAACAAAGCCGTTATTATCAGAGCATCATTAATACTAGGTACTTTTTTAATTATTATTCTCATCGCAGTTGGATGCGAATTTATTTTTAATAAAGACCAAGAAGTTCCAACAATTGATAATCCAGATGGAATTTTCTTAAGTCTAGATGATGGCATTACAATTACAAACCAAGAATTATGGGAAGCTATGAGAAATACTGATGGTGTTTCGTACTTAGAACAATATGTTGACTATATCTTACTTGCTGATTATACAGGAGATGCAATATCGCAGGATGAAGTTGATGCGTATGTTTCAAGGTTAAAATATTTAACTGAAGATCCTGAAGTAGTTGCAAGAATTCAGGCTAATCCTGATGTTAATGAAGAGTACATTAATGTATTCAATCAAAGACTTGGTGTTTTGGGATATAACCCATTTGATCCAGCCAGTTTAAAAGAATACGTTGAATTAGATATTGCGAAAAGCAATTATTTAAAAGCTCAAATCTTATCTGCTACTGAAGGAGATGCTTTGTTTATTACTGACGAAGCTTTGCAATCATACTATGATGAAAATACGTATGGAGATTCTTGTGTTGTTGATTTAAGATTTTCAAGTTCAACAGAAGCTTCAATGGTATTAGAGCATTTCAATTTGGTTTATACTTACACAAATGAAGATGAGTTAACTGGTCTTGGATTATATTCAGGAACAGAACCAATTGAAGATGTTGCAAGAGCTGATTTTGATGATACAAATACAACATTGTTGACAAATGATGAAGTATTTGAATATTACTTACAAATGTACAATTATATCTATCCATGGTTAGATCCAATTGTTTTAACTTCTACTACTCCTGCAGATAGACAAGCGGAGTACTGTACAAATTACAGTGATGAATCTACAAGAAACTATAATGATTTAACAGAATATCGTGAAACAACAGATCCGATTTTTGTATATGCAAACTATGCATTTAATACACTTGATTTAGATAATGAAGGAATTACTCCATTTACATATACTACTTCAAAAGCAATTGGTGACTTTATATACATGGTTTACAAAGTTTCACAAGATTCAGTTACAGCATTTGAAGATTTGACTCAAACAGAATTAGATGCGGTTCTTGATGACTTATTGTTAGAAGTTGTTAATGACCAAGCTATTGGAAATCTGATGAGCGATTTATATGAAGAGGGAGATTATGAAGTATTTGATCCTTTCTTAAAAATCGTTTATGAATATACCGATGATAAACCATTTGACAATGAAGGTTCTACTACTCTTGTCGCTACTATTGGTGATGAAGAAATAACAGCTCAAGAGTTGTTTGACTTTATGGCAAACCGTGTTGGAATCTTCTACGCATTTGAAGCTGCAAAAACGGAAATTACTATAAATTCTGATGACTATGTTTCACTTTATGGTGAAAGTAGAGATTACTTGAACTCAAAAGCTACAACAATGATAGAACACAGAGATGCACTTCGTCTAGTGAAGACGAATTTCACCCAAAGTGAATACGCAGCATCAATGAGTTGGGATGACTTCTTGTTATTAGCATTCAATGCCCCAACAGAAGCTGATGTTATTGAATCGTATTATATTATTCAAGAATTAGATTTAGGGTTGATCCTAGATACAATAGGCTACAGTCAATATCAAGCATATATGCAAGATCAAATTACAACATATTTTAGTTTAAATGTTGATCATTTATTGATTTTCCTTGATCGTGATATGGACTTTGTTCCAGATAGTTTTAACGATTATATCGATTCATTAGATTCAATCGGAGAAGCTGAATATAATACACTTCGTGGTGATTTTGAAGATTTAATTAAAGCACAATTGCTATTAGATAAAACATTTCCAACCATTGTAAGTGAATTTGAAAATAGTTTAATCGATGATACCGAAAATATTTGGGCACCATATAAAGAATATGGTTTCTATATTAAAACTGAAGAGTTAGGTGAAATTGATCAAACTTACTTACAAAGTTTAGATCCAGATTTTGCTGCTTCATTAAAACGTATTTATACTTTATATAACTTACCAGAAAATATCGAAAATGATGAGTATATTGATGATCAAGTTACTGTTTCTGATTTCGGAGTTCATTTCTTAACCGCTACAAAAGGTACTGCATTTGAAATGCCTACTGCTTACTTTCAATATGAAGATGGAGCTACCCCAAGTTATAGTGAAGGTTCAGAGAATGATCAAATCATTCCATCTGAAGCACAAATCGCTATCTATTTAGAAATCAAAGCGGATGAAGATGCCGGAAATGTAAGTACGAAGATGTTACCTACAAGTGTGTACCAAGCAGTTGAATATTACTTCGGTCCTGTATTCGATGCTTACACGAATCAAACTGGTTTTGTGATTCTAATTGGAAACTACATGGTTGATCACAATGTTGAATTCACAGTAAATGATGCTGATAGACAAACAGAATTACAGGATATTTTAGATATTTTATATAAAGCAAATTTCCCTGATAAATTTGTTGCTTATCCAACTTCATAATTTTTTAATTAATAAAGTCCTGTATTCGTACAGGACTTTTTCTTTTCATTCATTATATTATAAATGTATCATAGAATTGACGATAAAAATGGTATAATATATTTAAAGAAATTACGTTTTAATGATTATGAGGAGGACACTATGGAGGCATATGAACTAAAGTATTTATTACAATTATCAAAAGAATTTCCTTCTGTACAACAGGTAAGTACGGAACTAATAAATCTAACGGCAATCCTAAACTTGCCAAAAGGGACAGAACATTTTTTATCTGATATTCATGGGGAATACGATACGTTCAATCACTTTATTAAGAATGGTTCGGGCGTTATTCGTGATAAAATCTCGCAATATTTTCCTAACAAAAATGATTTAGAACAAAATCAATTAGCTTTTTTTGCTTATTATCCTAAACAAATGATTCATAAATATGAACAGTTAATGACAACAAGCGAATTTTTACCTTTTATGAGATCTATTTTGTTAGATTTAATTATTCTTTCCAAACATTTATCACAAAAGTATACAAAAAGTCGATTACAAAAAACTCTTCCTGAAGAGTTTTCATATATCATTCAAGAATTATTATATGAGAGTAGTACGAATGTTGATAAAAGTCGATACTATAATGCGATTCTTGATGCGATTTTTAAAACAAAGCGTGAGAAAAACTTTTTGATTGAATTAGCACGTTTCATTCAGAGACTGACAATTGATCGTCTTCATGTTGTTGGTGATATTTTTGATCGTGGACCAAGTTCTCACATTGTATTGAATAAAATGATGAAATATCACTCGATTGATATTGAATGGGGAAACCATGATGTCATTTGGATGGGTGCCGCATGTGGTAGTGAGGTTTCGATTTGTAATGTTTTGAGGAACAGTGCAAAATACAATACTCTTGATACATTAGAAGAGGGGTATGGTATCAATCTTCTTCCACTGGTTCAACTTGCATATAAACATTATGGTGGTGATGATTGCACTTTATTTTTACCAAAATCACTTTCACCGATGGACCACGATAAAAAAAATATGGTGGCAAAAATTCACAAGGCAATTACAGTAATCCAATTTAAACTTGAACAAGAGGTTTTCACTCGAAATCCTAACTTCAATTTAGCAAATCAATTATATTTAGATAAGATTGATTATAAAAAACAAACTGTCGATATCGACGGTAAAACATATTCATTATTAGATGGTAATTTCCCGACGATTGATTCTGGCAATCCATATCAATTAACGAAGGATGAGTATGAAGTGATTCAGCAATTAAAAAACGCTTTTTTAAACAATGATTTGTTACAACGTCATATTAAGTTTTTATTTCATCGCGGCCAAATGTATTTAAAATACAATCAAAATCTTTTATTCCACGGTTGTATACCGTTGAATCAAGATGGTTCGTTTTCAACGATGATGATTGATGGAATATCCTATTCTGGAAAAGCTTTATTTGATGAACTTGATATGAAAGTACGCTCGGCATATTTGAATCGCTATAATACAACAAATCTCGAACGTGACTATTTTGTATTTCTCTGGCAAGGTGAATCTTCACCACTATTTGGTAAAAAACAAATGAAAAACTTTCAACGATATTTTATTGGTGATAAAACGACGCATCATGAAACAATGAATGAATATTTTACACTTCGTGAAAATGAAACTGTGTTGCGTCAAATATATGATGAATTCGGACTGCATTTCAAGAAATCAAAAATCATCAATGGCCATGTTCCAAACGATATTACTGTTGGCGACAATCCTGTCAAAGCCAACGGCAAGATTTATGCGATTGATGGTGGTATGAGCAAACAATACCAATCAAAAATTGGAATTGGTGGATATACACTGGTTGTCGATTCATATAAAATATTTTTAGTCTCTCATGAACGCTTCCCATCTGTTGAAGAACTAATTGAAAAAGAACAGGATATTATTAGTTTAGTTCGTAGTGAGGATGTTCATACGGATCGTGAATATGTTTATGATACAGATAAGGGTGAACAAATTCAAGTTGAGATCAATGATCTATATAAACTTCTTGATGCGTACCGCAGCGGGATGATAAAGGAAACTTCGAAACACAATTAAAAAACACCCTACATTGATTCAATGTAGGGTGTTTTTTTTATAATTTTGATTTATAGTATTTTTCGCGATCAGCAACAGCAATTGGAGATGTAAATTCACCTGGTTCTGTTTGCCCAAGTTCTTCTTCTAGGACTGTCATTTTTGAATCAATATTATCAATAAAGTGAAGCGCCAGGGCTTCAGGAATCATTGGTTTTTTTGGAGAACCAAAATTACCATAATAATGATGTGATAACACCATATGTTCTAACAATAATGCTTCTTCTGTTTGATGATATCCTAGTTCAAAGGCAGTTAGTTCAATGCCTTTTACGCCCATTGTGATATGACCAAGAAGTTTTCCCTCTTTAGAATATTCTGGTCCAGCATAATTGGTTAGTTCTTGTGTTTTATAAATATCGTGGAGGATAATTCCGGCGATTAGTAAATCTTGATTTAAGAATGCGTAAACATTTTTAAAGCCATCCATTAGTCGCAACATTGTTGATGTATGATAACTTAACCCACCGATATATGCATGGTGGAATTTTGTTGCGGCAGGATATAAATAAAATACTTCTTCATATTTATTATATAATGCCATTACGATTTCTTTGATAATCTTATTTTCAAGTCGTTGCAAGTATCCTTCAATCGTCTCTTTCACGATATTCATATCCACTGGTGCAAACTCATAAAAAACTTGCATCAATCTTGAAAGTTCTGGGAAAGGCAATTGTAAATCGTCAATTTTTTGAGCAGAACTCACTAAGAATTGTTCACGTTCTTTGAATATGATTGGTTCTGCGACAAAATAATATACGGCATTATTTTCGATTGCGATTGTTTGATCAATTCGCAAGGTAAGTCGTTCTTGCGATTCTGTTGAGACACTTAATGTATTCGTATCATATGTTGTTTCATTGATTGCTGTTACTTTGGCATAAAAGTTATTCAATACCATCACCTATTTTCTTTTTAATATATATGTCGAAATTTCTGTTAGTTCAATATTTGTTGTAATACGACGCGAGCGTTCCTCACCATCAAATATTAACGTATACTTAGCCTGTAAGTCAATTGATTCATGTACTTTATTATTTTTGAAGATAACAATTAGGTCGTGTTCAAGATCTTTTAAATGGTACTCAATTGTTCCTGATTCATGGAACACAACTTGAATATAGTCACGAATTTTTGATGGGGCTGTCAAGCGGAATAAATCATATTTTTTCCGAATGCGAAGTAATTCTTTTACCCATAGTGTGTCATCCAGATTTTCATCTAATAAATCCCAATTAATTTGATTGATACTGTCGGGACTACGATATGAATTTTCGACTTTATTTTTAGTTCGATAAAATTCCTGTCCCGAATGCAGGAAGGGAACCCCTTGGGACAAAATCACGATTGCTGTCGCAAGTCGTTGGTATCGTTTGATATCGGCAGCTGATTCACCTTCTAAGGCGCTTGTTGCTTTATCAAATAAAGTGTTGTTGTCATGACATTCAACATAGTTGATTGATTGCGAAGGATAGCGGAACAAGTATTTGTTTGACGCACTCCCTTTGATGATATTTTTGATGTCTTCAACATGACTGTTGTTACCTAAGGCATAGCCTTTTTGTTTGAGACTAAATGTTGCTCCTTTAATGAATTCACGTGTTTTATCATTGAAATGTCCAATGTTAAATAGTAAATGTTTGTTATACATATGTGCAGCGCGTTCTTCTCCAATTGCAGTTGCCATACGCCAACCCTCACCATATACGATGATATCGGTGCGGAAACGGTCTAATTTTTGACGTAATGTATTCATTGTTTTGACATCGATTAATCCCATTAAATCAAAGCGGAAGCCATCAATTTTGTATTCTTTTGCCCAAAATAAAACACTATCAATAATATATTTACGGATCATTCTTCGTTCTGTGGCAAGATCATTATCACATCCACTTGAATTTGTTAAATGGCCTGTTTCATCAAAGCGATACGCGTAACCAGGAATAATTTTTTCAAAAGGGAAGGTTTTGATATTATAGATGTGATTGTACACAACATCCATCACAACTCGGAGGTTTTCTTGATGGAGATTGTCAATCATTTCTTTGAGTTCATTGATGCGAGAATATGGATCATTTGGATCTGTCGCATACCATCCTTCTGGGACATTATATTGTTCGGGGTTATATCCCCAATTATATAGTTTGTTAGGTTGTAATTCATCAACACCACCAAAATCAAAAATTGGCATTAACTGAACATGTGTAATTCCAATTGTTTTTAAATAATCTATTCCCGCAGGGTTTCCTTGTTTTGTCACTAAGTTTGATTCTGTGAAGCTTTTGTATTTTCCAGGATATGTTGCGTTAATAGAATCACTGATTGTGAAGTCGCGGACATTGGTTTCATATATGACTGCATCATTTGGAACTCCAGAAAATTTTGGGCGTTGACTCTCCATTTTATAGAAATTGGCAGGATCAACAACATAACTATATTCGGCGTTGGCACTACTGCTTATTCCATAAGGATCTGTCAGTTTATGTTCTTTCCCATTCACATAAGAAATATAACGGTATTTAAATCCTTCATAGTTCCCACGTAAACGTAAATACCATACACCCTGATTATCGTATTCCATTTCATGAATTTCAATATTTCCTTGTTTATCGATGAGCTCTAGTTTCATGTATTTTGCGACAGGTGTCCAGATTTTAAATTTTGTACGGTCACGACGATACGACGAACCAAGATCACTCTGTTCATAATAGTAGATATCGTCAAATAATTCCGTTCTAACAATTTTTCCAGTGTATAACTCACTAGATTCCCCTTGATCATCAAAAACGTAATACATCTTATTTAACAAGATATATCCATCAAATCTAGTGGTGTATTTCTTTTCGAATCCAATGATTTCGATTGTCTCAATTTCAAGATCGATTTCTTCGTCATTTCCAACAACTTTAAAACATGGAATATCATGTTCACGGTACGTTGTTGGGACGATGATTGTGATTTGGTAAAAGTCATCTAAATACGAATAAAACTTATTCATCTAATTCACCCATCTCATTTTGTAGTTCAGCGACTCTTTTTAATGCGAATTCTTTTAAAATATCATAATCATTAGGCATGATTTTCATGATGACATTGAATAATAAATCATCAATAACCAAAGCGATAATGCTGCGTTTCTTTAATGTTGTTAGCTCTAAAATATCTTGACCTTTAAATTTGAGATCACAGACATCTTTGACAAGCAAATTATCATCAATGTTGCGAATCAATTTTTCTTGATCGTGATACCCTAATAAGACATTGATACGATTCGCAAGAAGACATGGTTCGAGCTCGTTTGAGAATACAATAAATGGATTAAAAACATCTTCTTTTGTGACTTCATGAAGATCAAGAATTTGGTTTATCAAACGGTACACTTTATTTGAGAATCGCCATTTTGGAGACCATTCTCCATAAATGAACGCAATAATAAATCCTTCTACTTTTGTGATTGGTTGATCTAGTGTTGTTAATTTCAATAACCCTAGATGTAATCCGTAAAGTTTGAAAGATACCCCTGTATCAATCATTAATTGAATCGCTTTTTGATAATACGGACCCTCAAAAATCTTTTCAAGTTCAATCATCACACGTTCAATTGCTATCGTTTCAATCAAGTCTTTTTCAGTTTCAATCGCGGCCAATGTATTTGGCTCAATATCGAATCCCAGTTTACTAACAAAACGGAAGGCACGTAAGATTCTTAAAGCGTCTTCCTGAAATCGATTGGTTGGATTTTCAATGGTACGAATCAATTTATGTTTGATATCGTCTAACCCTAAAAAATAATCACGAACTTCTAAAGACTCATCCATAATTAAAGCGTTCATTGTAAAATCGCGACGGACCAAATCATCATAGATACTTTGGCTGTAAGTTACTGTTGATGGGCGTCGGTTATCTTGATACTCACCATCGGTACGGAATGTCGTTACTTCAAATTGGTATTCGTTTAAAAAGACCGTAACGGTTCCGTATTTTTTACCAGTTTCTTTGACACGTTTAAAAAGCGATAACACTTCATCAGGTGTTGCGCTTGTTGTGATATCAATATCGTTCGATGGAATGTCTAAGACATGGTCGCGAACGTACCCACCTACGATATATGCATCATATCCACTTTTTTTTAATGTGCTTAATATGTCGAAAGCACTTTGCAATTGTTTCTTCATCTAAATCACCACCAAAATTATACTATATATGAACTCAATTTACCATAATATCATTATATTTCTTAAAATCAAGAGCTATGGTATAATTATTGTGGTGATTTGATGAAAAGTATTAGACAAATGATTGTAAAAGAAATCATTATTAAGAAATCAACGTTCATTAATTATTTGATCCCTGTCTCTTCGTTAGAAGAAACCGAGGATCAATTAATAGCGATTAAAAACAAACATCGTGATGCGAGTCATCACACTTTTGCTTATCTCCTAGGGGAACACGCTGAAGTCCAAAAGTATAGTGATGATGGCGAGCCAAGTAAAACGGCAGGATTACCAATGATGGAAGTGTTAAAAAAACACGATGTAACAAATGTTTTAAATGTTTCTGTTCGCTACTTTGGTGGCATCAAACTTGGAGCTTCCGGTTTGATCAGAGCATACGCAAAAGGATGTGCTGAATCGTTAAAAGATGCTGTTTTTACTTCAATGGTGACATTTTTGAATCTCTCGATAACAATCTCCTTTGATCAAATTGGTTTGGTCGAATTATACCTGCGTGAAAACCATGTTTTACTGTCTACAAATTATGATAATTCTGTTCATTACGAGATTGAAATTATGGAATCTGAATATCCAAATTTAGAACGTCTTATTCAAGATAAGACAAACGGTTCAGCGACAGTGACAATTACAAAGACTTTTACAAAATACATATAAAAAAGCGGAATTTTCATTCCGCTTTTGTTTATCCGAAAATTGTGAAAGATAGTTCTAATAAATTTGTAACTGCACGGGCAAATAAATATGCAACGATAATGACACCAATAATATAGATTGTTCTTATTTGCGAAGTATGACCTTTTTTAAAGATTTGTGATAACTCAATGGCGTGAAAGGCGTTATATACGACAACCAAACTAAAAAAGAAAATGAATAGTTCTAATAATTCAAAGTAATGAGGTATCATTAGCTACTCACATCGTCTGGTAGACTTGGATCTTTTGGACCTTGAATTAGGATCACGAGATTGTTTGGTAGACAAGTGATTGGTCGTAATGGTGTGTTACTCCATCCTTGGATTTTACAAATATGTTGTGGTGATGTTTCTTCAATTACTCTCACACCACTTGTGCCATATTCGATTACAACATCGCCATTCGTTCCTTCAACAGTAAAGATGTTTTCTTGAACATCTATAACATGTGCCGCTTCTTTGATTGTGTACGTGCCATCTACTAAAAAGATTTCTAATATTTCCTGATCATTATACATCACAATTGCTGAACCATTTGCGATAGAACTGTTGTTAATAAATAGTTCCATTCCAAAGTATCCAAGGATTGCGATGATGAATAATGACCCGATTAATATCAAATCGTTTTTCTTCATACTATCACCTTCAATTTTTCTATTATAATTATATCACAAACAGTATCTTCTTAAAACATAAAATACATCCATTGTAAATAGGAAAGTCTATTGTAAGTTTGTTGAAGTGTTGAAGTGATTTTGCTATAATACTCGTATCGAAAGGATTGATCCTATGAAGAAACTAATTACTTTGTTTGTGTTACTGCTTCTTATTGTTACATTAAGCAGTTGCAAACCAGACACTAATATTAATACAAATTCTTATTGTACTGAAATTCAAGGTACGAGTTTAATGAGTTGTCAAATCGTATGGAGTAGTTATCTATATACTGTCGTTCAACTAACAGTTTATGTCGAAAAAGATTCCACAACTAATACGATTGATGTATTTCACAATGTGGAGGATATCTTGTCTTTATATACAATCATTAGTGATAAATATACAGGGTATGATGGTACCGAAAATGTCTTTTCGATTAATGAAACACCAACGGTTCCCCATGTAATTGATGAAGAATTATTTGATTTGATTGCTTTCACATTAGCAAACCAAACTTCGGTTGATCAATTTTATAATGCTGCGCTTGGACCAGTTTTACAAATTTGGCATGATTACCGTGAGGATTGTCTCAACAATGATGTTTGTGCTGTTCCCGATATTGGCATTTTACAAGATGCTAATCAATACACTGATTACACAAAAATTGTAATGGACCCAGAAACCTTATCAATCACAATGGATACTGGAATGAACTTAGATTTAGGTGGTGTTTCGAAAGGGTATGTTTCTAGAGAAATTATTGATTATTTAGATACATTAGATATTAGTGGATACTTATTAAATAATGGCGAATCAAATATTAGTGTCGGTGGAACTCATCCTACACGAGATAATAGCAAATTCATTATTGCCGTAACTGACCCTACTGATCCATATGATCTTTCAGGAAATAATGGATATGTTTGGGTGTATCTCCAAGACGGAGAACAACTTGTGACATCGGGAGATTATCAAAAATATTACACAGTTAATGATGTCAGTTATCATCACATCATTGATCCAGTAACGTTAATGCCACTTCGATATATTCGTAGTGTCAGTATTATTACTGATGATCCAGCTTTGGCTGATTTACTGAGTACGGCTATTTTCAATATGTCAATTCAAGATGGAATAGATTATGTGGATTCCTTCGATAATTTGGAAGCTGTTTGGTATGATATTGATGGTAATATCTTCTTTAGTGAAAACTTTGAAGCGCTTCATTTACTTGAAATTAGATAATTAAAAAGGAGAGATTATTCTCTCCTTTTATTGTCCTATTAATTCCTCGTTCACAATTCGTTGAAACTGATTTGATACAAACCCAACAAATAATCCTGTTGGAATTGCAATCAAGAATAGAAATGGGAAATAATAAATTAGCTCCGCAGTATTTAAAATAATCATTGCCATAAATATTTGTCCTAAACTATGTCCAAGAGACCCCATAACACTAACACTTGTGATACTAAAGACTTGGATTCTTTTAAAGAAATACATTAACATAAAGGCGAGCATTCCCCCTGAAACACTTAAAAAGAATGCAGGAGCACCGATTGTTCCTCGAAGTAATCCTACTACGATGAGTCGTAGTACTAAAATCGTAAATGCATCTTTTGTAGTATATGTGTACATTACAACTAGGGTCATGATATTTGCTAGTCCAAGCTTTGCGCCGGGGATTCCAATCGATGGGATAAATGATTCAACAATACTTAAGACGATGCTCATTGATAGGAAGAGTGCTAAATATACTGATTTTTTTGTATTCATATTATCACCTTTATCTTCATTATATTTTAGCAAATTAACAAGATTAAAGCAAACAAAAAAATAAGACAAAAAGTCTTATTTTTGCGTTAAATTAAAATATGCAACTCCAACAGTTCCTTCACCCGTATGGCATCCAATTACAGGTGTAATTGGTGCTTCATAGTATTTGTAATCAGGGTATACTGCCGCAATACGGTTTTTGATATATTCAATTCCTTCGATATTATCAGATGTATCATATGTAATAATGAAATTATCGATGAGTCGTAAATCTTCTAATACGATATCAGCCATTCTCTCTAATGATTTCTTTTGTGTTCTGATTTTTTCAAATGGAACAATTTTTCCATCGTTATTTACTTGTAAGATTGGTTTGATTTTAAACATACTACCGATAAATCCTGAAGCCCCGCTCAATCTTCCATTTGCAACAAATAAGCGTAAGTTATCCACCATGAAATATTGTTTTCTTGATGTACGCAATTTCAAAATGTATTCCACTGTTTCTTCAATTGTTTTTCCTTCATCAAATAGACGAAGTGCTTCTAATACTAAAAATCCTTCGCTGATTGCAGCATTTAAGCTATCAACAACTTTGATTTTGAGTGGTCCTTCGTAATTAAATGTGGCTGCTTGAAGAATCCCATAGGTTCCAGATAGATTTGCCGAAATTGTGATGACGAGAACTTCTTCATATCCTTCTTTTTCTAAATGTTCTAATATTTCTAAGTACTCACCAATACTTGGCATTGTTGAAGATGGAACTAATTTCAAATCACCTTTTATACGATCGTAAAATTGTTCTGCGGTAATATCAGTATAATCGTCAAATATTTCGTCTCCTAATAAGATCTTCATACGTAAGATAAATAAATTTTGTTGGTTTAAGTTAAGGTAATCTAAACAAGATGTTGATGTTGCAATAATTGCTTTTTTACTCATCTTTTTTCTCCTTTACACTTTCTGATTTATTTAAATAACGGTATAGTGTTGCTAATGGCCACCATAGTACTGCTAACCCTGGTAAAACAAACCATATGACACCTTCTGTATACGTTAAATTAGAAAATATCAGCATTCCAATAATAATTAACGTCCCAATCGAACTGAAGATCATATCGTTTTTATAATGACGGAGTGATTTTTGACGTTTTAATTTGCGATTTATTTTAACTGGTTTTGAATCGTAATCTTCAATTGTTCCAAATTCTAAAACAGTTTTGTCAATTGCAGCTTGTTCTTCGAATCCTTTTTCCATCAGGTCTTCTACTTTCTCGGTTAACATTTCTGTGATCGATTGAATTAACTCCTCACGTTTGTCTTTAGGGTAATTTTTAAAAGTATTTTTAACAAAGTTTTCAATTTGTTTCATTTTCATTCCTCCAATAGAGTCTCGAGAACACCTTTAAGTTCTTGCCACTCTTTGATTTTTTCACGATAGTAAGCTTTCCCCAAAACTGTGATTTGAAAATATCTCCTCTGTCCGCCATGTGTTTTTGTTCCAACATATGACTCGATTAAGTTTTTTTCTTCCAAGCGCTTGACAACGCTATATAGAGTTGCTTCTTTTATTTGAAAGATACTGTTTGTTCGTTCCTTGATACAGTTTGAAATTTCATACCCATAACGATCTTCTTCAATAATTAATCGTAAAATAATTGCTTCCAAATGACCACGAACGATATCACTGTTTATCATAAAAAAAACACCTCCTTTAACCACTTTTGTTAATTAATTATACAAAAGTTTATGGTTAAAGTAAAGGTGTTTATTGTTTAGTATTTTTCTTTGAAATACGCGCTGATGTTTGCAAGAGATGTTAGTAAGACCGTATCATCTTCTAAATGTAAATCTTCAATAACAGCATTAATCATTTCTTCATGGAATCCATCATGTACTTTTAACACGTCAATTGCTTTTGGAGTTAAATAAACAAGGACTTTTCTGCGATCTTCACGTTCTTTTTTACGAATGACAAATCCTTTTTGCACAAGGCGATTAATTGCTGTTGTCAGAGTTCCAACTGTGACGCGTAAATTCGCAGCGATGTTACTCATCGTTGGTTCTTCTGTTTTTGTGATAGCTTCTAAGACATGAACTTCGCTCATTGATAAACTAACACCACGTTTGCGGAGCATTGCTCCTTCAATACTTAAAATGTGGTGAAATATTTCGACAAGTAAGTCATTGATTACTTTTTTTGTTGTTAATTGTTCCATATTTATAACCCCCGAAGTTATTTTTGAATATATCCAATTCCAACCGTTCCAGGTCCAGCATGGGCACCAACAACAGGTGTCAATGGATATTCATTGATTTCTTTCAAATCAGGGCGCATCGATAATACTTTTTCACGAACATATTTTACACGTGAAGGATTATTAGTATTAACAATGAACACTTCAACTTCTTTTCCTTCTATTTCTGAAAGTAATTTTTCAATGATACGCTCAGTTGCTTTCGCTGAAGTTCTAATTTTTTCAATGCTTTCCACTTTACCTTCTTTGGTAACTTCAAGCATTGGTTTGATTTTCATTAAACTTCCCATAAAACCAGCTGCTCCACTTAAACGACCATTTTTCACAAGGTAACGTAATGTTTCAACACTAAACCAAATCATAGAATGATCACGAATATATTCTAGATGCGTGATCACTTCTAATAGGCTTTTTCCTTCTGCAAACATTTTTGAAGCATCTAACGCCATTTTTGCTTGTGGATACGATAATGTTTTTGAATCAAAAACAGTAATTTTATAGTCATCCATCATATTGGCAGCCATAATTGCTCCAGCATATGTACCACTTAAGTGACTTGAAATAATGATAACCAATAGTTCATCATATCCTTTGTCTCTCATTTCCTCAAATTGTTGAAGCATTACTCCTGTTGCAGCTTGAGCTGTAGATGGAGTAGCTGATGGATCGTCTTCTAATTTTTGGTAAAATTCTTCTGCTGTAATATCAACGTAATCACTGTATTCATCTTCTCCAAATAATAAGATTGATCTAATAACAGGTATATCATATTTATGTTCGATGTAATCAATTCCTGAGTTTCCGCAAACAAGTAAGCCTACTTTTGACATGATGTTGCCTCCTAAATTTTATTTTGACTTTCAAAGTATCATTAGTTAGAGTTTACTATCAAATCAATATTTTGTCAATCTTAACAAATGTTATCGGCTATTTTTTGTGACGAATGTACTCGTCAATTTTATATGCGGATTCTTTTCCTGCACCCATCGCAAGAATTACTGTTGCTGCTCCACTAACTACATCGCCACCAGCAAAGACACCAGGTATACTTGTCATATGGTTATTAGTAACAATTCGACCCCATTTATCAACTTCTAAAAGGGAAGTTGATTCTTTTAAAATTGGATTTGGGTTTTGCCCAATTGAAATGATACAAGAATCAATATCAAATGTTTTATATTTACCGATTGGTAGCGGTCTTCTACGACCACTGCTGTCTTCTTCACCAAGTTCCATAATTTCACATTTAACTTGTTGCAGATGATAATTCTCTCCGATAAATTCAACAGGATTCAATAATAATCGGAAATCAATACCTTCTTCAATCGCATGATGAATTTCTTCCAATCTTGCTGGTAAGGCATCCATATCTCTACGATATAGAATAAACACATTTTTTGCTCCTAGTCTTTTGGCTGTTCGAGCTGCATCCATTGCAACATTTCCACCACCGACCACTGCGACATTGTCACCGATTTTTACAGGGGTTGGAGATTGTGGAAAATGGCGAGCTTTCATCAAGTTTACACGAGTCAAAAATTCGTTAGCATAATAGACTCCTGTCAGGTTTTCACCTGGCACTCCTAAGCTACTAGGTAATCCAGCTCCACTACCAATAAACAATGCTTCATAATGGTAATCATTCAACATCTGGTCAATTGTAATTGATTTTCCAATGATAACATTCTTATAAAATGTAACGCCAAGATTTTCAAGACGATTAATTTCAATTTTAACAATATCTTTTGGTAAACGAAAATCAGGAATACCATATTTTAAAACCCCACCAAATTCATGAAGAGCTTCGTAAACATCAACTTGATATCCCATTCTTCTCAAACTTGCTGCCGCAGCAAGTCCGGCAGGGCCAGAACCAATGATCCCTACTTTGTGATTATTTTCAACAATCTCCTCATTTAAAGAAATATCATTTTTCAAAGAGTAGTCTCCAACAAATCTTTCAAGTGCCCCAATGGATACACTCTCACCTTTAATTCCAAGAATACATGCTCCTTCGCATTGTTTTTCTTGAGGGCAAACTCTTCCACAAATCGCAGGTAATATATTATTACGGTAAATTTCATAATAGGCCTCATCAAGGTTTTCATCGATAATACTTTTGATGAAACTTGGAATATTTACTTGGACTGGACAAGCATCAATACAATGAGGATTTTTACAGTCTAAACATCGTTGTGCTTCAAGCTTTGCTTCTTCTAGTGAATATCCTAAAGCAACTTCTTCAAAGTTAGTACTTCTGATATTTTCATTTAAAACTCTCATTTTTGTTCGTGGTGTTTTCATTTTTTCACCAGCTTCATACTACAGATATGTTCTTCATCGATGTAATAGGTTTGGCGAGCAATTAATTCATCGAAATTCACGCCATCAGAATCAAAATCTGGGCCATCAATACATGCAAAAAATGTTTTATCATGAATTGTAACTCGACAATTTCCACACATTCCTGTCCCATCAATCATAACTGGATTCAATGAGACATCAGTCTTTAACCCATATTTTTTATTTAATAAAACAGTATTTTTCATCATAATTAAAGGTCCAATACAAACAGCCTGGTCATATTCATTTTCTGTATATAGTTTCTTCAACACATCTGTCACAAAACCTTTTGTACCTTGTGAGCCGTCATCTGTTGAATAATAAATATTATCACAAAATTCCTGATATTTATCTGCCAAAATGAGATGTTCTTTAGTACGACCTCCGAGCACCAAATCAACATTGACCCCTCTTCGAGAATATTCTTTTAATTGTGGGTATAATGGTGCTGCACCAACACCACCAGCAATACCAATAACACGTTTCACATCTCGAATATGTGATGGTTTTCCAAGAGGACCAACAACATCATGAATATTGTCACCTTCTTTTAGTAATCCTAAAAGATTTGTTGAGTATCCAAGTTTTTGATAAATGATGGTAACAAGAGATCCTTCTGTTTCAACGATAGTTAAAGGAATACGCTCACCATCCTCATCAACGCGCAAAATCAAGAAATGTCCTGGTTCAGCATTTTTCGCTACTAATGGAGCTTCAATTATCATCAAATCGACATCTTGATTCAATATTTCTTTATGAACAATTTTGTACATCGTATCACCTCTTGTTTATAGTCTTGTAGTTTCTTTATACATGATTACTTCAACAACTTGATTGTATTCTAAAGGTTGCAAAATACTTTTGCGATATTGTGGGTTTTCACCACCACTAGAAGCAACCAAGGTCACTTTTTTATTGGCAAATGGGTTAGTTTGTAGATACTGTTTCATAAAGACCGACATTTTTCCTGCCCATACTGGGAAAACGATAACTACCTCTTCATATTTCGAGAAATCTATCTCAGGGATATCAAATTGTACTTTACGATCTGATACGGTATAAAATCCAAAGACGATTAGTTGAAAGAATAATCTCTTGGGATTGGGTTTCACTGGCACTAACTGATACTTATCACCTTCAAATGTTTCTGCGATATGGCGACAATGTTGGTTTTTACTTGCTGTAAAATAAATGATTGCCTTCATAAAATTTTCTCCTTTTTATTAATAAATAGACTCGAACTATTATTCAACTCGATCTGTTTTTCTTCCTGATAATACTGGGAATAACCAAATATAGATAACTGTAACAATAATTGCTAACGCCATAATTCCATAGCGTAAATTACTTAACTCACCGATAATTCCTACGATTAAGAAAATAACAATCATTACTACGCTAACTGCCATTCCAAAAAAGCTGACAACTGTAGCGCGAATATTTGATGATACTATTTTGTTAATATAATCAATTAAAACGACATAGAAAATACTGTCAAAAAATCCTAACATGATAAAAGGAACAAATATTATTTGATCAACCAACATGAGCCAGAAACAGATCATGATGAACATTGGAATAAACAGTAAAATCTTTTTTTCACCATATCTTTTTTCAATCTTATGGGCAAAGTAACCGCCAATTGCACTGGCTCCGGCATGTAACCCTATTAGTACTGTGATAAGTGCAATATTATATCCTAAATTATATAAATGATTTTGTAAATAGAAAAAAATCGTGGTGATTGGTGCTGTCATTAGTGCTCCAATCACTATTAAAAAAAATAACCGTTTTGAACGAAACACAATTTGCGAAGATATAATAAACTGTTGTTTCAAGCTTTCTTTTAATGATTGCTTGACTTTGTTTTTTACTTTTACTTCAGTCATCAATATGATTGTGATTAAAGCAAATAAGAAAAATACACCTGTAATAATAAACGTAAGTTCATAACTCACATTGGCAATTGTTCCAGCAACAAGTAATGCTGCAAATGAACTCGATTGATAAATAACCTCTTTACGTCCGGTTACTTTCATAAATTGATCTTCTTGTTCCATTTCAACCAATGAGTCATACACTAATGCTTCTGCAGCTCCAGATTCAAGGGTATAAGATAACCCACAAAAAACAAATCCAATCGCAACGATTAAAAAGTCTTGTGATTCAAGAAGAATATAGATGTAGGCAAAATATGACAAAACCCCTAAGATTCGACTTACTTTACGCCCAATTACATCGGCAATAATACCGGTTGGTATTTCTAACAAGAGACTTGTAATATGGAGAATTATTTCAAATACTGCGATTTCAATTAAATTAAAACCTCGTATTTGGAGATAGACCATCCATATTCCCATTGTGATATTAACATTACGGAAGAACGTATGAACATAATCTAGGATTATGTTCTTGCGATACTGGCTAATCATAATTGTAACCTTTCGCCACATTTGACACAATATTGATCTTGAAGAACATTTTCTTTATGACAATTGTCGCACACAACAATTGTAAAATTACTTTTCTTAATCAGTTCATAATCCAATATTTTTTCTTTCTGATATAACTCTACAACCATCATAATAATAATTGTAAAAATACTTATCAATAATAAAGCAACACCAAAAAAAAATACAATCAAGCTCTGTAGAAAATAGGATCCACCAATCAAAATAATTGAACAAAATCCAAGAAAGTATCCACTATATCGATATATTTTATTCATGTCAAACTTGGCTCCTTTCTAGAAATAACTTTGTATCATAACAAAATGCTTACTTTAATTCAATAATTGTTTCACCTTGATTCATTGTGAAGCGTTTGCGTACAATTCGTTTAGAACGAATTGTATGGCGATCTCTAACCATGTTTTTCAAGGCATCTCCATGACTATATCCATGAATAATGACAATTTCCGTGACGGAAGCTGGTTGTGAAGCGATAAAACGTTCTATTGCTGTCTTTGCTTCTAAAACAGTCATTCCATGAACGTCTAACGTTGTCATTTTGATTCTCCTATTTTGACGATATTTAACGGTCTCTTTGTGTATTCGCGACGACCGTGTATTCGATTATGTTCATCCAATATTTGATCCATTACTTTTGGATTGTCTTTCATTTGATCAACCAATGTTTGATCAAGGCCTTGTGAAAATGGGCATGATTGAATACATATCCCACAATCAGTTCCTGTATGAAGCCATAAGTCATAACAACTTGTATCTTCAAACTTATAGAATGTACGTCCATTCACTAGTCTTTCTAAATGAGTAATCGATTTTGATGGACAATTTTGTAAACAAAGTGCGCATTTTCTACAAAATTCATGTAATCCAAAATCAACTGGTTGATCGTACTCAAGTTCAAGAGTTGTCAACACTGCACCAAGTCGAACATTATCACCATACTCTTTCGTAACAAGATGATTACTCATTCCAATTTGTCCTAATCCAGCATCATATGCAAGTGGCACCATTGGAACTAAGTAATATTCACCATTTTGAGATTCTGATTTATAGCCTAATTCTTTTAAATACATTTCTAATCTTGCTCCAATTTCAGCAACTCTCCAATACGCATGTTCAGTTGCAAGGAGTTCTTCAAAATGTGGTCCACGATTAATTTGAGCTATATCCATTTTAACAGTAAAGACAATTGCGGTTCGGTATCGCGGAACGACTTTTTGATTGTAGGTATCTAAACCAACTGTTTCGCTCACTCCACCTTGATATAAATAGTATGAGTAATCTGTCATTTTTGCAATACCAACATCTGTAGCCCCGAAGTATTTTACAATTTCTTTAATATTATTAGTGAATGATTTTTCTACTGCGACACGTTGGGGATTAACCGGTTTACTTCTTGCTGTTTGAAACATACTGTTTATTATTTTTTTATTATCTAAAGTCAGTGGCAAGAATAGTTCTTTAAAGCGATCACTTTCCTTGATATTTTCTCGTTGAAAAGGTCGACGCACTTTATCGTCTTTATATTTATAACCTGAATGTTCTTTATAAAAATCATTATATTCTTTGGTTCCCTTTTGTAAAGATACACGTGAAAATATTGTTTCGCGCTCATCGTATTTTTTCATAACATCACCTAAGATAAATTATATCAAAAAAAGAGGTATATTGAAAGACTTTCAATATACCTTCATTTTAATTTAAACAAACTGGTAAGTCATATGTTTGTCCTTTTAAATCAACTGTTATTCCTTCAATATATACATTATCGTAAGGAACTTGTGTAACACCATCGTTCATATTTGCAATAAAATCAAGGATATTGAATCCGCTAACCACTCCACCAAATCCAGCATAGTCCCCATCTAGGAATGTTGAATCTTGATGAACAATAAAAAATTGTGATGTTGCAGAATTAAAAACGGTAGTTCTTGCCATTGAGATTACCCCTCGGTAATGTTGCAAATCATTCGTACCATTAAAGTCAGGATTATTATTTGCTTCGGCTTGTATGGTACAAGATGGGTTATCAATTTGTCCGCCTTGTATCATAAAGTCCACCATAACACGATGGAACTCATTATCTGTGAATGAACCTTCTTCAATATATCTAATAAAACTCGCGACCGTATTGGGAGCAACATTTGGGAATAACTGTAATACAATGTCTCCCATATCTTTCACTGTAATCGTGATTTCAGGATTAGTTAGATTAAGGTATTCTGAATAAGGCAATTCATTCAAGATGTATGGAGTTTCCTCGAGAATGTCATATTTTGGATCTAGATCTATTTCTTTTTCACAACCTGATAATAACAAACTAAACGTTAATACAGTACATACTATAAGTAATTTTTTCATAAATGCATCTCCTATTTTCTATCTATTATACACCCGTGATTGATCAAAAAATGGGATATCATTTTTTGCTCTTGGGATGAATTTTTCTAAATATTTTTTACCGAAATTGCCATTAATAACCTCTTCACCAGCACCATATAGCACCATGATAAGTATTAATTCCCTCATTTTTAGAAAATCATTAAGATGTTCAAACCACAAATCATCGAGTTTATTCTCTTTGTTATAGCCAATCATAAACTGTGATAAGAAATGATGTGCTTGATTTTCAACAACAGACTCTTCTAAAGGGCTTAACATAAACTGGTAAAAAATAATGATTGCAATATCGCTGATAAAGTATTGATATGAGGAATCATCAAAATCAAAAAATGTAATGTTATGTTGGTCGTAATACATATTACCAAAATGGAGATCGGTATGAAGTAATCCATATCCATCAGAATTCCTTGGAAGACTTTGGATTTTATTAGTTAATTCCTCAACTTTATCTACTACAAACATATACTCTGGTGGAAGGTTTCTCTTGCCAATACCAATATAATCTTCTTCTAGCCAATGATATCGTTGATGATTTGGACGATATTGTTTTGTTAGGGCATGAAGTTTTCCTACTGCTTGCCCGAACATTTGAATAAACTCATCTGTGAGATCCTCTTTTTTTATGTATGTACCTGGAGCTTTGGTGAAAACACAAACAGAAAAATAATGGTCTTCACTACAAGGAATTTTAACTAACAGTTCGTTATTATTTGTTGGGATAACAGTTGAAACATTTGCTTGGTGGTGGTCTAGATAATCAATAAACTCCAATTCACCATAAACCATTTCAAAGCTACGATGTGCACTATGGACAAATCTTAGAATATAAGGTTTATTGTCTTTTTGAAATTCGTAAATA
>JBFFLJ010000009.1:0-42709 GCA_041554935.1 Candidatus Izemoplasma sp. | reverse complement strand
ACTTTGTTTCATTGTTCCACCTCTTCTATTGTATCTAACATGTTATATATTAATTGAATACTGTTTTAAGTAAACGAACGATATCGTTATAAGTAATAAAGACAAATAGCCCCATTAACATTAAGTACATGACATAATGTAAGGTATTTTCCAGTTTTTGATTTGGTTTACGACCAGTCACAGCTTCATACCCCAAGAAAACCAATCGTCCACCATCAAGGGCTGGAATCGGCAATAAATTAATAACTCCTAAATTCACACTTAATAGTGCAACCCATCCTAATAGACTGATGAATCCACCACTTAATGCGCTTGCAGTAATTTGATAGATTCCCAAAGGACCAGCTAACTCACCAATACCAACTTGATCATTATTAAATAACAGACGAATTGTCGTGAAAATCATTGTAGAAGAATTTTTAATTCCAGTGAACCCAGATCCAAGGCTTCTTATAAAATTACTTTCATAAGTTGGATTAATCCCGATTTTACTATCAACAACTTGTAGTAATTGTGACTCAACTAAATCAGTATTATAAGGAAAGACCGAAAGTTCGATAGCAACACCATCTCGTTCAACTGTGAATACCATTTGTAATCCCGTAGAGTTTGCTTCAACGAGATTTGCTACATCCAACCACGTTGACACATTTACTTGGTCAATCTTTGTAATAAGGTCACCTTCTTGAAAACCAGCGTCATCTGCAAGAGTTCCTTCACTAACTTCACCAATGATTAAATCATTCGTTGTGTCAATATCACTATGAAAACCAATACTGTAAAAATAGATAAGAGGGGTTATATAAAACGGTCCTTGCTCTACCCCATCTCTTATAACCATAAACTCAAGTAAACGATCTGTTTTGTTATCATCTAGCACAGCTTGCATATCTTCCCAAGTATAGACTCTAGTTCCATCAACAGAATGAACAATATCGCCTTCTTTAAGAGACTCCCCAGCGGGGTAAGTCGGCTCTACATAACCGATTTCCGTGGATTCCATATTTGGAAATCCAATGAATAAACTAATAATAGTAAACAAGAAAAATGCTAAAACGAAATTCATAAATGGTCCACTAAAAATCGCTAAGAAACGTTGCCATTTATTCTTATAATTAAAACTTCTCTCTGCAGGAGCAATTTGTATTTCTCGTCCTTTAATTACATAGAATGCATCACGTGCTACAGCATAACCATTAATATACAAAGGTTGCATATCAAACCCTTTTAAATCAACTGTTTCTACATATATTAACTCTTCTTTTTCATATTTTAAATCATTATGGTCAAGAATGATTTTAACAATATTATTATTGTTGTTCAAGACAACACGAACTGTATTTCCCACTTTGACGAGTTCGTCATTTAGTTCTTCTCCAGCCATTGCTACATATCCGCCTATCGGAATCGCGCGAATCGAGTATGTCGTTTCCCCTTTTTTCGTGCTCCATAAAACTGGGCCCATACCCAAACTAAATTCATGGCATAAGATGCCTGCTTTTTTTGCAGCAATAAAGTGTCCTAATTCATGGATCACAATCACCACACTTAGTACAATTAAGAATACAATAATGTTCAACATTTTGATCACTTCTTTCTAGCGGTAAGTATTAAAACAATAATCCCTAACCTCTTGGTCTCTTTGTAGTATGCTTTCTAATGTTACTTTTTCTTGATGAGTAAATCGTTTTAAACAATCTTTAATGATTGTTTCAATATCTAAGAATGATATTTTTCCTTCTAAAAACAACGCAACGGCTGCTTCGTTTGCAGCGTTTAATGTTGCTGGGGATAATCCTTTTTCCTTCCCAGCATCAATCGCCAATTTCAATAACGGAAACTGATTATATGATAATTCTTTAAACTCTAGTTTTTGAATTTTCAGAAAATCTAATGATTCCCCAGCATATTTTACCCGGTTAGGATGAAATAATGCATAGTTTATTGGCACTCGCATGTCTGGATTTCCCAGTTGTGCGATTACAGATGAGTCATGAAATTCAACCATTGAATGAATAATACTTTGTGGATGCAGAACCGTTTCAATACGTTCATAAGGCATATCAAACAAATAGTGAGCTTCAATTACCTCTAGACCCTTGTTCATCATTGTCGCTGAGTCTATTGTAATTTTAGCACCCATTTGCCAATTTGGGTGTTTCAATGCATCTTTTACAGTAACATTTTCTAGTTGTTTTCTAGTATAATCGCGAAAACTACCACCACTCGCGGTAATAATAATTCGTTTTACCGTCTGATGTTCCTCGTTTTTCAAACATTGCATAATTGCTGAGTGTTCAGAATCAATCGGAATCAATGAAACTTGATATTCTTTTAGCAATGGTTTAATTAATTCTCCGCCAATAACGAGTGTTTCTTTATTTGCCAATGCAACATTTCGTCTTGCTTTAATTGCTGCAACAGTCGGTTCTAATCCCGCACTTCCAACAATGGCATTCACAACCAAACATTCATCATTGCTCGGATACGTTGCAGCTACAACTAATCCCTTTGTTCCAAATCCAAAATTAACTTCCGGGAATAGTTTTTCTAGAATTTCTTTATCTTCATATTTGTCAATATTAACATATTTTGGATGAAATTCAATTATAATTTCTTTTAGTTTTTCAATATTTGAGTATGCTGTTACGCATAATACCTGAAATCGATCAGAATGATTGCGAATAATGTCCAATGTTTGTTGGCCAATACTTCCCGTCACACCTAATATAATAATATTCATAGAAACCCAACAACCTTGCTAATAAATAATAAAACCATTGCAACAAACAAAGCTGAATCAAACCGATCCATGACACCACCGTGTCCTGGAAATAATTTCCCATAATCTTTCACATCATAGTCTCTTTTGAAGCGAGATGCAATCAAATCACCAATTTGTCCAACAATTGAAAGAATAAAGATCAGTACAATCATCCATCCAATTTGAACTTCCATTCCGAATATTACTTCCACTTTGAAGATGGTTAGATATAAAAGTGTAAAAAGAACTGCGAATACTGTTCCACCAATACTTCCTTCAATACTTTTTTTAGGACTTATTTTAACTGCTAAACGGTGTTTCCCAAAATTTACACCTACAATATAGGCAAACATATCGGTGAAAATTGTAATCATAAACAAGAACCCAACTGTGTATAAAGTTCCATCCACACCATTTCGCATTGCACTAAGTGCAGAAAAACCTAATACTGGATATAAAATACTTATCAACATATTACCAAAACGTCCAGAATCATAAGATTCTTTAAAGATTGTAAACGATGCCCCAATAATTATGACAAGCAGCATCCCGGCAACAACATAATCAGGATCTAACTGATTTCTGTAATAGTAACTCATTACATAGAATAAACCCCCAGATAATATCATTGTTACAAATGTAACTGCCGAAAAAGTTTCTTCTTTTTGAAGTAATTTTGTTAGTTCATATGTCGCAATCATCGTAAATAGTACCAATACAATATCTAATAATATTCCACCAACATAAAACGTTGGAATGAGTGTCAAAGCCAAACCAAACCCAGTAATTATCCTATTTTTCATCTTTCTTTAACCCTCCAAATCGTCGATTTCGATTTTGAAAATCATCTAAAGCAATTAACAATTCTTTTTTATTGAATGCTGGCCAATGCTTTTTAGCAAAATATAGTTCGCTATATGCTAATTGCCATAACAAGAAATTGCTGATTCTTTTTTCACCAGAGGTGCGAATTAGTAAATCTAGTGGTGGCAATTCTTTTGTGTATAAGTAATCATTCATCAAATCAATTGAAATATCATCAAGTGATATTTTATCATCTTTGTATTGCTGACTAATTGTTTTAATCGCTTCTAACATCTCAGTATAACTTCCATAATCAAAACAAATATTTAGAATCATACCCAAACGGTCTTTTGTTTTCTCTTCAACGCGCTCAATCAAAGACTTCACTTCATCAGGAAAGCGATCTCTTCTTCCTGAAAACATCACACGAATGTCATGTTCTTTAAATTGTCCTTTGAACGTTTCTTCGAATTCCTTTGGCAAAGCCATTAAAAACTCAATTTCATCTTTTGGTCTGCTCCAATTTTCCGTGCTAAATGCATAAACACTAAGTGCCTTAATCCCTAAATCATTACAAATAAGAGCCATATTTTTAAGGTTTTCACTACCTTTTTTATGTCCATAGGTTCTAGGCAACCCTCTTTTTTTAGCCCAACGACCATTCCCATCCATAATGATGGCAATGTGTTCTGGGATATATCGATTCAAAACTCTCGTTTCTAAGCTCATTATAACACCTCATTTACAATCTATAATTATACTATAAAAAAAGAAAAATTACTATAAAAAGAGACCACAATAAAGAGTCTCTTATCTTTGTTAACTATTCAATTTTTCATACACTAGTTTAATTATTTTGTTTGATTGATTTGTCTTGAAATTTGAGTCAGAAAATAAAATAAATAAGATGCCTACCACTACAAAACTTATCCCCAATTCAATTGGTTTTGTTTCCAATAATAAGTGCATTAGTGGAAATAGTTCTAGTAACTCGTTCACGTGGTTAATACTGTTGATTTGATCAGGTGAAACAACCATACATAAAATCCCTATCAATACTTGAAACAATCCTAAAATGGCAACTATTTCATTAAATATTGTAAACCCACTTGGATATTTCATTGCACTCCCCCCTCTTTAAATATATTATATCATATTGCGAAAAATCATAATATAGTAAAAGAAAAAGACTACATTGTAGTCTTATATACTCATTATGTCTTCTTCTTTTTCTTTTACTAATTCATCAATTTTTTTATTGAATTTATCAGTTAAAACTTGAATATCATCTTGATATCCTTTCGATGCATCTTCAGAAATATCGCTATTTTTTTCCATCTCTTTGATAGCACTAATTCCATCGCGACGCTCATTACGAATTTCAACTTTAAACTCTTCACCAAGTTTTCGTGCCTGTTTTGTAAATTCACGTCTTCGCTCTGTCGTTAATGGTGGAATAACAATACGAATTTGGGTTCCTTCATTTTGTGGAGTCACGCCAATGTTTGCAGCTAAGATTGCTTTTTCAACTGCCACAACAATTGAACGATCAAATGGTTTAATTAATAACTGTGTTGGCTCTGGAACGCCAATATTACCGATTTGACTAATTGGTGTAGGTACACCATAATAATCTACTCGAACACTGTCAAGTAAATGAGGGTTTGCACGTCCTGTTCTAATTTTAGAAAATTCGCGATGCAAGGCTTCGATTGCTAATTCCATTTTTTCTTCTGTTTCTAATAAAATCATTTCCGGCATATAATTTCCTCCTTAATAAATCAGTGTTCCGATTTTTTCTTGAGAAGCTGCGCGACGAATATTACCTTCTTCATTCATATCGAAGACGATAATTTTAATATTGTTATCTTTACATAAAGCGGCAGCTGTTGAGTCCATAACTTGTAGATTTTTATCTAGTACTTCATGATGTGTTAAAGTTGTATATTTCACAGCATTTGAATTGGTACGAGGGTCTGAATCATAGACTCCATCAGTTCCATTTTTAGCCATAAGGATATACTCTGCGCCAATCTCTGCGGCGCGTAATGCACTTGTCGTATCAGTTGAGAAATACGGATTCCCAGTACCTCCACCAAAGATGACAATACGACCTTTTTCTAAATTACTGATTGCTTTTCTTCTAATATAAGGCTCGGCAACTTGTGGGATGTTCAGGGATGTCATTGTTCTTGTTTCAAGACCAAGTTCTTCCAAAGCATTTTGTAATGCGAGAGCGTTCATGATTGTAGCAATCATGCCCATGTAATCCGCACTGCTTCGTTCCATACCCATTTCACTTGCCATTTTACCGCGCCAGATGTTTCCTCCACCGACGATAATTCCGATTTCAAGTCCCCCTAGGTTATATGCTTCTTTAATCTCTTGGGCAACTTCACGTACTTTTAGTGGATCAATTGCTTTGTTGTTTTCACCGCTAAGTGCTTCACCACTTAATTTGATGATAATTCTTCGATTACTTGTTGGCATATGTTTCCTCCCTTTTTACAAAGATAGGACACAGTTTTATTGTGTCCTAGCATATCAGTATTTGTTACTTCATTTGTGCTTTTACTTCTTCAGCAAAATCGTCTTGGCGTTTTTCAATACCCTCACCGATTTCTAAGCGTAAGAAAGATAAGATTGATCCTTTTTCAGCTTTAACAAATTGTTCTACAGTCATATCTGGGTTTTTA
The DNA here is from genome assembly GCA_041554935.1 of Candidatus Izemoplasma sp. Taxonomy (GTDB): domain Bacteria; phylum Bacillota_I; class Bacilli_A; order Izemoplasmatales; family Izemoplasmataceae; genus Izemoplasma. Next base: position 36,445 of record JBFFLJ010000009.1, on the reverse strand, counting down.
ACAAAAGGTTGATTTACTAAACAAATGTCTTTTAAATATTTGTTCAATCTACCAACAACCATTTTTTCAACGATTGCAGCTGGTTTTCCTTCATTTAGTGCTTCTTTTGTTAAAATGTCTTTTTCATGAGCAATCACTTCTTCGGAAATTTGTGATTGGTCTAAATATTTTGGATTGATTGCTGCAACATGCATTGCAATGTCTCTTGCAGCTTCATCGTTAGCACCATCTAAAACGACAAGTGAAACAATTCTTCCGCCCATATGTTTGTATGCTCCAAAAGCTTGATCATCATTTTTAAGAATTCTTGATACTCTTCTTAAAGATAATTTTTCCCCGATTTTTGCAGTAGCTTCAATCAAGATTTGATCCAATGATTTACCATCAAACTCAACAAGAAGAGCTTCTTCTAAGTTTGTCGCACTGCTATTTAACACTGCATTAGTTACGTTATCTAAAAGTTGTAAAAACTCTTTGTTTTTTGCTACAAAGTCTGTTTCACTGTTTAATTCTAATACAATAGCTTCATTTCCGTTCACTGCGATGTTACATAATCCTTCAGCAGCAATACGATCTGCTTTTTTGGCAGCCTTACTGATTCCTTTTTCACGTAACCAGTCAATTGCTTGATCGATATTTCCATCGGTTTCTGTTAATGCTTTTTTACAATCCATCATACCAGCACCGGTTTTATCTCTTAATTCTTTTACTAATTGTGCACTAATTGCCATTATTTGTTACCTCCTATATAATGTTCAATTCCTAAAATATAATATCATATTTTCCGTTTTTATTCAATTTATTTATCGTGGTTTCTTTGTAAAAAAAGAGCCCGAAAGCTCTTTTTATATTACTTCAAAGCTTCGATTAATTCGGCTTTTTTAAGTTTAGAATATCCTGTTAATTCTTTTTCTTTTGCTAAAGCTTTTAATTCAGCAACAGTCATGTTAGCTAAATCAACTTTAACTTCTGCCGTAACATTTTCTTTTTTTACTTCAACTGTTTCTTTTTTTTCTACTGGGGCTTTTTTTACTACAGGAGCTTTTTTCACTTCCGGAGTTTTCACTACAGGAGTTTCCTTCACTTCTGGAGTTGTAATTACTGGTTTTTCTTCAACTGGTTTAGCCACTGCTGGTCTAGGAGTTGAAGGTCTTTGGTCTTTGACATATGGTTTTCTATCATTATTGTAAGGTTTTTTCTCGTATGGTTTGCGATCGTTGTTATATGGTTTTTTGTCTTTGTTGTAAGGTTTTGAATTAGATTGATTGTTAGAATAAGTAGGTTCTTCAATTACGATTTCTCCACCAGCTGCTTCGATAAACGCGTTAGCTAATCTTGAAACAATTAATTTGATTGAACGGATTGCATCATCATTCGCTGGAATAATAACATCAACTAGATCTGGGTCGCAGTTTGTATCTACGATTCCAAATACAGGGATTCCTAATTTTCTAGCTTCTAATATTGCATTTTTCTCTTTGATTGGATCAACAACGAATACTGCTTCTGGAACAGTTTTCATTTCTTTGATTCCTGATAAGAACTTTTCTAATTTTTCTAATTCTTTACGTAACCCAATAACTTCTTTTTTTGGTAAGCGATCGAATGTTCCATCTGTTTCCATACGGTGAATATCATGTAATCTTCTGATTGATTTGCGGATTGTTTTAAAGTTTGTTAAAGTTCCACCTAACCAACGTTGTGATACATAATATTGCCCAGTTCTAAGTGCTTCTTCTTCCACTACAGTTTGAGCTTGTTTTTTTGTTCCTACAAATAAAATTTTTCCACCATTTTTTGCAATTTCCAGTAATTTTTGGTACGCCTCTTCGATTAAGACAACAGTTTTTTGTAAATCGATAATGTGAATCCCTGAACGAGATGTAAAAATATACTTGTCCATTTTAGGATTCCAACGACGAGTTTGATGTCCAAAATGAACACCAGCTTCTAATAATTGTTTCATTGAAACAACAGCCATTATAATTCCTCCTTTTGATTGTGCCTCCACTACCTTCAATATAATTAACCACTGCATATTAGATACAGCTCTTGGCTACTTACTCCGGTGTGTGTGTATTTTACGGCTTTTATATTTTACTATACTATGTATTATTATTCAAGTATTATCTTCTAAATTTTCGAAGTAACAGCACAGAAGATACATCTCAAGCTATTTTAAGCTTGATTGTTTGATGTATGTCTCTTTTTCTAGGATTATATTTACCGCATTCAACAATGGTTTATATAACCAAATAACGGTCACAAAACCTGTAGTTGCCATGATCGCTTCAAATGGAATATCCGCAAGTAAATATGGCCATAATTCAGTTATTCCGAGTTCAAGTATACGAAATGGAATAAAGATCCAACCAAACACAAACCCAAAGACAAAAGCAAATGCCGCGAGTTTATACTCATTGTCTGTTCGTCGCAAGAATGTATGGTAACTAAGAGGGATTATTGTCCAAGCGATAAACAATGGCACCATATAAAAGACATTGAGTGCTCCCATATATAGACTATCGATAAATACGTAAACCATGATCATGATGATACTTTCTTTGATTGAAAACATACTTGAAAACAATAATATTAATAAGACTGTTAATTGAACATTAGGAATAAACACCAGTAGTTGTTCTTGAACAAATATCATCACAACACTGAATGCAATCATTATCATTGTTTTAACTCTCATGTTACTCACCTACTTCTGTATAGACAAATTTATATATATTTTGGTCTTTTAACATAATCAAATCAATTCCATATTGACTTGGGACATCATTCACGTAAATCCGAATAAAACTATTGGTCCAATCGGTATCAAGCTCATCAATTGTTAAGATGACATGACTATTAAATAATACCGTATCACATGAATCAGAAACTTGATAATTACTGCCTGCGCATTTGATTTGATATTCTTGTGAAATCAAATCATATAGTGACATTTCAGAAGTAAAGGAAAGTACATTAGTGCTAAGAACTGTTTCATTTTCATCTATCAAAATGATTGTGACATCTCCGGCTATATCACCGTTTTGAGGTTGTGAAAAAAGGTAGAATACAGTGATTCCAAATGCTAAAACAATGATACTGTATAATAATTTCTTCATATTTTCACATCCTTATTATATTATATGTAATTTAAGACCCCTATGATTCATTCAGCATAAGTTGATACTCCACTAAAGCTAAAAATGCTTGAGGAGTCGAAAATTGTAAGTCTTCAATTAAATCATCTGTTAATAAATAATCAAAACTACCTGTATCAGTTTGAAATTCAAGAAGTCTTGTAATCAGTGTATTTGATCCTTGAAGGTAATCTGCACCGTTAGGATTTTCTCCTACAGCAAGTAGTCCTAAAATCACCATACTTATTGTTGCTGCATTTTCAGTTCCTGGATAAGTAGTCTCTCCATAAACCATATCTCGTGTTTTAATTCCACCTGAGTCAAGTTGTTCTTCTTGAATCCATTCAGTATATTGGTCAATCAAATTTGTAACTTCTGTAGAAGGTTCAAATGTTGATAAAGCGACTAGAGAAATTGCACCAGTATCAAGTCCTTCACTATAAGGTGTATTTGTATCATAGTATGCAAGTAGATTAGATATTGTGTCGGTTACATTAACCAACGAGTTCTCATTTTGCAAAGCAATAATTCCATACGCAGTTTGCCCATAGCTTCCTGGTGTAACCATATCATTTAAATCACTGATATATGATTCTGAATCAATGTCAGCTGCATTTAAAATCATAATTATTTTATAGTAGTCTTGGACAGTCACAGCAGGCAATCCATTGACATATTGTACTACTTCAGTGTCGGTTACATAATCTTCTAAAACGCCTAAACCACCTAGTGCAGTTGCTACGTTATAATCAATATATGTATCGTTCACGTAATCTTCAGCTAAGTTCAACAAGAATAAATTTATTCCATCATAGACAGCTTTAGATGTCATATCATACCACGATATCTCGAACTTGAACTCATCTTCATTAGTAAATTCTGCTTGCTCAACAGATACCATAGATGGTTCACCATTTTTACTAAATGCGATGTATGAACCTTCTAATGGGTGTAAATCCCCAATTGCAGTTAGGTACTTCCCATACTCAGATTCAGTGTATTCCACCGTGATTGATTCTTCAATTAATTGTAATAATGTTCCTTCATACGTGTCATTAAATTCCAACACATTTGTAACAATTTCCCCTTCGTTATCAAGGTAAATAGTTACACTGCTTGCTGCATCTTCCACACAACCAGTCAATCCCATAATGATGAATAACATGATTGTTACAGAGAATAGTTTTTTCATTTTGTTTTTCCTCCTTGTTTTTATTTGAAATAAAAAAACCATCCTCCTGGATGGCATTACGATTTAAATATAAGTATTACTACATATACATTTAAAACGAAATTACTCATTACCCAGGAGTATTTATGTTTCAAATGATAGGTAGGTCTACCGGCTTGATTTCATCCTACTATGCACCTTCCCGCTATTTGCAGTGGTATGTTGCATTTCGTCCATCTTACGGTTGCTGGGACAGCTTGAGTCTTTCACTCAATTCCCTGTTATGTCTTTCGACACCTAACATCTATTCATATTGTATGCTTTTTATACCGGACTTGTCAACAAAAAAACGACGTTTTCGTCGTTTATTTTCCAGTGCTTCCAAATCCACCGTTTCGAACACTTTTGACAAGTTCTTCTTGTGGTGAAGTTAAGTATTTTTGGAAGATTCCTTGAGCAACTCTTTCACCTTTTAGGAGAGTTACTGGTTGTGATCCAAAATTGTATAAACTAATAAATATAGCTCCATCATTGTCAGGATTACCATAGTAATCTTTGTCAATAATTCCTACATTATTTGGGATTGTTAAATGATATCTTCGTGGTAAGCTACTACGTGGATATAGTTTTAACACTTCATCATCCATCATGTATGCTTTCACACCTGTAACGCCAAGTTTGATTTCACCTGGTTGAATCGTTAATTCTTCAATGATTTCAAAGTCATACCCAGCACTATGTAAAGTTCCTCTTTTTGGTAGAGAAAATTCGATATCCTGGTACCCTTTTGCTCTTTCAAAACCTCTCACTATTTCATCTCCTTGAGTAATCGTAATATATAAAGTTCCCGTTCAGTCCAAGGAAAAGCATCCCCAGATAGGATTTTCTTTTCATTGACTTGAATAGCTTCATCCACAGTAACCCATTTTGGCAGGAATCTTAATGCTATTTCACTTTCTGATAATTTTAAACCATGATATGCTTCTTCAATTTCACAGAAATAATAGTAACTTCTTTGATAGAAATACATGTGTTCGTCATAGATATCATTATAAATTTGATCGACATAACCTAAACTTTCGTTAACACTCTTAATATCGTGACCTACTTCTTCTAAGACTTCACGACGCAAGGCATAATGTCTTGTCTCACCTTCATCAATTCCCCCACCAGGAAATTTATACTCTTTTGATGTCTCAGAGTAAACAAGTAAGATTTTTTGATCTTTTAGAATAATCGCTCGTACAGCATTTCTATAAATAATCGGTTGATACCCAATCTTAATATTTCGTTTGTCAAATATTTTTAATAATCTCATTTCAAAATCACAACCTGTTGAGTAGCTGAATCAAATCCAACACGATTAAGGTGTTCTTTAATTTGAGAAGCTTTTTCCTCGTAATATTTAACTTTAGTATCATCCTTAATTCGACTTACCAATCGATCAAGTGTTTTTGATAACCAATCAATTTCTTCTTGTGTGTTTTCAGAAGGTGTATCAAACTCAAGATTCCAGTACTCGCTAATAGAACGCGAACTATTATTTTCTAAAATATTTCGGATCTCAACTGCAGTAAAAGTATCATTATGAGTATCTCCTAATTCTCGATCAGTCTCAGCTGCAAAATGATGGATAAGTAAATGTGTTTTCTGGCGCTCTGTGAGACCATCACAGACCATTTCGTTAATGAATAGAATTCCGTTTGGTTTTAGTACTCGTTCCATTTCTTTCAGCATTCCGCTTACATCACGAAGGTGATGTAATGAGTTAGAGAGGCAAACCATATCAAATGTATCGTCAGCAAACGTCATTTCTAAAGCATCCATTTTTTTAAAATGAATTCGCTCATCATTAAAGTTCTTCTTCGCAGTTTCAACTGCGAATTCAAGACTGTCAATCCCAACAATTTCAGTGAAGTTGTCTGTGACTGATGTAATGATTTTAATGAAGTTACCACTACCAGTTCCAACATCAAGGATTCTTGGTTTATCTAACTTCGCAAAAAAATCTTGTAATTTCTTCATGATGGTTCCCCCCAATCACGTTAATTATACCACAGACAAAGCCAAATAATAGTAAGCTTTTTGTATTTTTTTTCATTTAAAAAGCAAGAATTTCTTCTTGCTTAATTGCTGATTACAAATTTAAGTTCTGCAGTAACAGCGATTTCACCATCAACTTTTGCAACTGCAGTTCCATATCCCAGTGGGCCTTTTTGTCTTGTAATAATAACACCAAGTGTCAATGTATCTCCTGGGATTACTTTTCGCTTAAATTTACATTTCTCAATTCCTGCGAAATAGGCAATTTTTCCTTTGTTTTCTTCCAAAGCCAGGATTGTTACAGCACCTGTTTGCGCGAGGGCTTCGACAATCAATACGCCAGGCATAACATGCTCTTGTGGAAAATGTCCCACAAATTGCATTTCATTAGCACTAACGTTTTTTATTGCTGTACAAGATACTCCAGGAGTTAGCTCAGTAACACGATCAATCATTAAAAATGGATAGCGATGAGGAATAATTTCCTGTATTTGGTTGCTGTTTAGAACCATTATTTTTCCTCCTTATATTTTTTAAAGGCAATCGTTGCATTGTGTCCTCCAAAACCTAGACTATTTGATATTGCAACGTTGACTTCTTTATGAACGCCTTGTGACAATGTATAATTCAAATCACACATTGGGTCTAATTGTTTTGTATTGATGGTTGGTGGAATAAAGTTTTCCTTTGTTGCCAACAATGTAAAAATAGCTTCAATTGCTCCACTTGCTCCAAGTAAATGTCCTGTCATCGATTTTGTTGAAGATACATTTAAATGATATGCATGTTTTTGGAAGGCCTTTTTAATTGCCAATGTTTCTGTTTTATCATTCAATGGTGTTGACGTCCCATGCGCATTGATGTAATCAACATCCGTCATTTTAATTCCTGCGTCATTAATCGCCATTTCCATACATTTTTTTGCTCCTAAGGCTTCTGGATCTGGTCCAGTTACATGATAAGCATCACATGTTGCCCCATACCCAATCATTTCAGCATAAATATTTGCACCACGTGCTTTGGCTGATTCATATTCTTCTAGAATAATTGTCCCAGCGCCTTCACCCATGACAAATCCACTACGATTGGCATCGAATGGAATAGAGGCATAGTTGGGATTATTTGATTTATTTAATGCTTGCATTACATTAAACCCACCAAGTCCCAAAGGGATTAAGCTACCTTCAGCACCACCTGTAACAACGATGTCTAAGTATCCATCTCGAATCGCTCTAAATGCATCACCAATACTATTAGTTGCACTTGCACAAGCAGTTACTGCGCTTGTTGTCATGCCATGAATTCCATAATCAATCGCAATTTGTCCGGCAGCAATATTAATTATTGCACTTGGGATAAAGAATGGACTTAAACGATCATACCCTTTTTCTTTTGCTTTGTCTTCTTCATTTGCGATTGTTTCTAAACCACCAATCCCACTTCCATAGTAGACACCAACACGATCAGTGTCCATATTTGAAAAATCAATCTTTGAATCATCTACTGCTTCTTTAGTAGCGATTAATGCGAGTTGAACAAAACGGTCCATTCGCTTTAGTTGCTTACGCCCGAAATATTCTAAGAAATCGAAATTTTTGATTTCTCCTCCGATTTTTATATCATTTTCCTCAGTACTAAAGTTATGAATAAAATCAATACCGTTTACACCATTTTTTGCATTATCCCACATTGTAGGTGCATCATTTCCAATTGGACTAATCGCACCAATCCCTGTTACTACGACTCTTCGCTTCATCTATTTACCCTCCTATAAGTGACAAATCACTTTTACAGTCTCGAATTATTTCTTTGATGATGTTCTCAACACTATCTATTTTATCAATTAAATATGCTTTTGCGCCAGTAAAAAGTAAACCATTAACATCGCCAGCACTACTATTTCCTAATTGTTCTGTAATACAATAAGGAATTCCAACCTTTTTGCAAGACTTTAAACAATTTACGCAATAGTTTACATCAATTCGACGATGTTCCAAAGCTCTCGTTAAAAAGTTTTTAATCGCTCTGCCAGGTAATCCAGCAGGACTTTCAACACGTACAATATCCTCTTCTTGTGCTTTTACTAATTCTTGTTTGTATAATTCTGATGCATCGCATTCATGTGTTGCCAAGAGTCTTGTTGCAATTTGGACTCCATCCGCTCCAATCTGTAAGAAATGAGCCATATCGTGTCCATCATGGATTCCACCAGCAGCGATAATTGAAATCTTGATTCCATATTTTTCTTCATATGGTTTAACAACTTCTTTTGTTGATGTTACGATATCTTCTAAACTCTCAACATTACCACTTTCAAAATCCTCTTTTGAGAACCCCAAATGCCCTCCTGCTAACGGACCTTCACAAACGATAAATTCAGGCATGTATTGGTATCGGCGGTCCCAACTTTTCAACATCAATCGTGCCGCTCTAGCACTGCTAATGATAAATGCCCCCTTCACCTTGGTCCCCTTAATATACTCTGGTAAATCTAGTGGCAATCCTGCTCCACTAACTATAAAATCAATGTTTTGTTGGCTTAAAAATGTCGCATACTGATCATAATGATTAATAGCATGCATTAAGTTTACTCCTAAAATCCCATCAGGATTTTCTGTTCTAATTTTAGTAATTTCATCAATAAGTGCTTTCTTATTTTCACCAATTGGATCTGATCGGAAATTCTTACTTAAAAATCCAACTTGTGCAGCACTAATTGTAGCAACGATTCCACTATTGATACAGGCATTCGCAAGTTTACTCAAACTTATACGGATACCCATGCCTCCTTGGATAATCGGAAATTTTATTTCTTTGCTATTGATTGTAAGTGAGGGGATTTTCACTAAATCATTCCACCATTCACACTGATTACTTGTCCAGTAATATATGTCGCTTTACTGCTTGCTAAAAAGACACACGCATTTGCAACATCAACTGGATCTCCAAATCGTTTCAAAGGAATTTGAGATAAGTAAGCATCTCGAACTTCTTCAGTTAAAACCTCTGTCATTTTTGTTTCAATGAACCCAGGAGCCACAGCATTCACAGTGATACCTCGTGGTCCAAATTCTTTACTAAGAGATTTTGTCAATCCGATAATTCCTGCTTTCGATGCCACATAATTAGATTGACCAGCATTCCCCATGATACCAACTACACTTGCAATATTGACAATGCTTCCACTACGGTTTTTCATCATGTGTCGGGTTACACTTTTACACATATTCCATGTCCCTTTTAAATTGACATTGATTACGCTATCAAATTCTTCTTCTGTCATTCTCATTATCAGGTTATCTTTGGTAATACCACTATTGTTGATGAGAACATCAACTTTTTTAAAGGCTGCAATTGCTTCTTCAACTACTTTGTTACAATCTTCTAATTTTGTAACATCGCCATAAACGGCAATTGCTTTTCCACCTAAATTTTCAATGTGTTGGACAACGTCAAGTGCTGCAGGTTGATCAAAAATCCAATTCACTACAACATTTGCTTTCTTATTTCCAAATTGCAAACAGATTTCTCTACCAATACCTGTGTTCCCACCGGTAACGATAACTGTTTTTTCAGTCATACTCATCTTTATTCCTCCATTTTACTCAGTGCAATCTCTAATGATTGAAGGTTTTCAATGTTAAGTATTGTTTTTGTGTTATCTATTTTCTTAACAAACCCACCAAGAGTTTTTTTCGGTCCAATTTCAATGAATGTATCAATTCCTTGGTGCAAACATTGTTCGATCATTTGGTAAAATTTCACACTATTAATAATTTGCGATGACATTACTTTGCGTAAATCCTCGCTCACATATTCGCTACCAGTTGTATTTAAAAACAAATGATATTTCGGAATATTCAGCGGAATATTTTGTAAGTATACTCCAAACTTTTCTGCAGCTGAAATCATTAAATTCGTATGGAACGGTCCACTTGTATTTAATAAAATCGTTCTTTTTGCTCCAGCCAATAACGCTTCCTCATTAACATGTAAAACTGCAGATTCCTCACCACTTATTACTAATTGACCATATGTATTATAATTCGCTATTTTTACATATCCCTTTTCTTTTGAAATAATCTCTAATAATACTTTTGTATCCAGTCCTAGTATTGCGCTCATTCTTCCTGATACACGATTTGAAGCTTCGTCCATCAGTCTCCCACGTTGTTCTAAAATCTTAATTCCTGTCTCGAAATCAAAAACGCCATTATGATATAATGCTCCATATTCGCCTAGACTTAATCCAAGGCTATATTCAATTTGAATACCTTTTTCATTTAATATATCAAGTATCATCGCGTATAAAGTAAACATAGCTACTTGTGTGTGTCTAGTGTCATTCAATAGTTCTTCATTGTTAAACATAACATCAGTGATAGAATACCCAAGAATTTCATTAGCTTGTTCAGCGCGAGCCATTGCACATGGGAAATGATCATACAATTCTTTTCCCATACCTTGATATTGAGCACCTTGTCCAGAAAACATTAGTACCGCCTTCATTATTTTAACAACCCTTTGTGAACTTTACTGTTTAAATAAATATCATCAAGGATCTCTTTAACAGGGCGAATGCTCTTGACAAGGCCTGCGCTTTGTCCAGCCATAATACTTCCTGAATCCATATCACCATCAAAAACGGCACGTCGCAAACTTCCTAATGTCAGTCTTTCAATATCTTCTAAAGGAATTTTTGTATATTTTGTCATCTCTAAATATTCTTTCGCCATTTTATTTTTAATGACACGAACTGGTGCACCAGTATTGCGACCTGTTACCACGGTTGATGTATCTTTGGCGTTGACAACTGATTGTTTGTAGTTTTGATGAATCGGACATTCTTCACTGGCAAGTAATACGGTACCAATTTGAACACCACTAGCTCCAAGAGCAAAGGCAGCATCAAATCCACGGCTGTCGGCAATTCCTCCAGCTGCGATGACAGGAATATTAACTGCATCACACACTTGTGGAACAAGCGTAAAGGTTGTTATCTCACCAATATGACCGCCTGCTTCCGTTCCTTCAACAACCAAGGCATCTGCACCACCACGTTCTAAACGTTTTGCCAGAGCAACACTTGGAACAATCGGAATCACTTTGATTCCCGCTTGTTTCCATTTTTCCATATAGATTCCTGGATTTCCAGCACCAGTTGTGATAATCTTCACACCTTCCTCAATTACCATATCACTAATTGCATCAGCATGAGGACTCATCAACATGATGTTAACTCCAAAAGGCTTATCTGTTAATTTTTTTAGTTCTTGAATTTCGTAGCGAACTCTGTCAACATCCCAACCACCAGCACCAATCAATCCTAATCCCCCAGCATTACTAACTGCGGCAGCAAGTTGATGGGTAGCGATATTCGCCATTCCACCTTGAATAATAGGATATTTTGTTTGTAAAATATCAGTTAATGTCTGCATCCTAATTCCTCCTATAATTGAATTAAAGCTCCGCCCCACGTGAAGCCACCACCAAAAGCAACTGTTGCAAAAAGGTCACCTTTGCTTAATTTACCTTGTTTTAATGCTTCATCGATAGCTAGTGGAACACTAGCCGCTGATGTGTTTCCATACTTTGCAATATTTAGAAACATTTTTTCCATTGGATAATTTAGATCCCGAGCTGCTTTATCAATGATTCTTTCATTTGCTTGATGCGCAACAATATAATTAAGATCTTCTATGTTTAGCTGATTTCTCTCTAGTAAATCATTGATTGTTTTAGGCATAACTCTTGTCGCAAACTTGAATACTTCACGACCATTCATATGAATATGGTCTTGTTTACTTACGGCATTTGTATAAGGGTCTTTTGTGTCGGGATTGCTACAAATTAAATTACCGTTTGTGTCCCCCACACTGCCAACAATAATATCCTTAATGCTATTTTTATCACTTTTAGAAATAATCATTGCCCCTGCTGCATCACCAAATAAAACGCATGTATTTCGATCAGACCAATCTGTTAATCTTGTCAATGTTTCTGCCCCGATAATAAGTACATTATGATATGCGCCACTCTTTATCATTTTATCAGCAATGTTTAAAATATACAAGAATCCACTACATGCCGCATTCACATCAAAACACATAATTTCATTCAAACCCAAACGAGCTTGAAGTAGTTGTGATACTCCTGGAAAAGCATAATCTGATGTTACAGTTGCTACAATGACCAAATCAATTAATGATTTATCAATTTTCGCATCCTCAATTGCTCTCAAAGCTGCTTTTTCCGCAAGATCAATTGTATATTCATCCGTTACGACATGACGCTCTTTAATTCCTGTTCTCGATACAATCCATTCATCTGATGTATCAACGATTTTTGCCATATCTTCGTTTGTTAAAATACGCTCTGGTACATAACTACCAGTTCCTAATATTTTTGTATAAATCATCGCTTTACGCCTCCTAGGTTATCGTAATTAAATCGTTGGAAGAATCCATAATTACGAAATTTATCAATTCTCATGACACGAAGATCATATGGTTGAAAATTCGATAATTCAAGTAATTCAGCGATAATTGCATCTTTCGTATTTCGGAAAGTTTCTTCCTTATTAAAATGTGCACCACCTAGAGGTTCCTTGATTATTTTATCAATAATTCCATAGTCTTTCAAATCATAACTTGTTAATTTCATTACATTTGCAGCTTTTGATGCTAATCCAGCATCTTTCCACAAAATAGTTGCATATCCTTCTGGTGTTAAAATTGAATACACTGCGTTTTCGAGCATCAACACTTTATTTCCAACACCAATTGCGAGTGCTCCGCCACTGCCACCTTCACCGATAATAACAGCAATAACAGGAACTGTTAATGCACTCATTTCTAATAAGTTACGGGCAATTGCTTCTCCTTGTCCACGTTCTTCAGCACCAATTCCCGGATATGCTCCAGGAGTATCAATAAAAGTAATAATTGGTCTTCTGAATTTTTCTGCTTGTTTCATTAATCGTAATGCTTTGCGATATCCTTCTGGATGAGGCATTGCAAAATTACGAATTAAGTTTTCTTCTAATGTCTTTCCTTTTTGTTGAGCGACGATTGTTACACTAATTCCATTAATGATTCCAATCCCACCTATAATTGAGTGATCATCTCGAAATTGACGATCACCATGTAGTTCAATAAAATCATCAAACATATAATTAATATAATCTAAACTTGTTGGACGATTTTGATGGCGGGCAAGCAATACACGATCCCATGCCGATAATTTTGTCATCGCCTCTAGTTTGTATCGTTCGATTTCTTCTTTGATTTTAAAAATCAGTTCTTCGTTGTCTAATTCGGCAATTTTACCTTCTAGCTCGCGTAATTTACGCTCTTTTTGTAATATATCCATTAGTTATATCTCCGATGCATTTCCAGTAATTTACTTAGTGTTCTTTTCATATTTGCACGATTGACAACGATATCAATTTGACCCTTTTCTTCTAAAAATTCAGCTCTTTGAAACCCTTCAGGTAATGTTTGATTTATTGTTTGTTCAATAACACGAGGCCCTGCGAAACCAATTAATGCGTTTGGCTCTGCCAAAATAATATCGCCAAGAGTTGCGAAACTTGCTGTTACTCCGCCAGTTGTAGGATGAGTTAATACACTGATGTATAATAACCCTAAATCGGAATGTCTCAACACAGCGGCACTTGTTTTCGCCATCTGCATTAAACTGAAAATACCTTCTTGCATTCTTGCTCCTCCTGAGGCAGCAAAAATAATAATCGGTATTTTTTTATATATCGCATACTCAAAACTACGTGTAACTTTTTCTCCAACAACACTACCCATACTACCCATCATAAAGTAGCTGTCCATTACTCCAACAACACATGGGTTACCATGAATTTCACCGTACCCATAAATATATGCTTCATCGATCTGTGTTTGTTCTTTATAACTATTGATTTTTTCCTCATATCCTTCTTGAAACAAAGGGTTTAAGGTAATATACCCCAAACCTTTTTCAATAAAGGTTCCATGATCAACAGTGACATTGATACGATCAATGGCACGCATTTTGAAATGTTCACCACAATGATTACAAACATAATTATTTTCAAAAGAGATTTTCATATTCACGGTTTCTTTACAAACCGGACATTTTTCATACAATCCTTTGGGAACATCTATACTTTTACTATTGATATAATTCTTATTTCTGGCTTGTTTGAATCTTGTTTTTTGATTTCGACGTTGTTCAAACGTATTCGCTAAATTATTCACCATCATCATACTCCAATAATTGATCAATTTTTTTTGCGATGTACCCCGTATCAAATTTACCTTTAATATAATCCGGATTATTCAATATCATATAACAAAAATCTTGATTACTTTTTACGCCAGTAATAATTAATTCTTCTAAAGTTGCTTTCATTTTCATAATCGCATCATTACGATTATCACCATGAACGATCACTTTACCAATCATTGAATCATAAAAAGGCGGAATGTGATATCCCTGGTATATAAAACTATCAAAACGAATACCAAATCCACTAGGGACATGTAGTAACTCTATTTCCCCTGGGCTTGGTCTGAAGTCTTTTTTTGGATCCTCTGCATTAATTCGACATTCAATACTATGCCCAATTACTTTAATATCATCTTGTAAATATTGAAGTTTTTCACCTGTCGCAATTTTGATTTGTTCTTTGACAATATCAATTCTTGTCACCATCTCAGTCACGGGATGCTCAACCTGAATTCTCGTATTCATTTCGATAAAATAGAATTCATCTCCACTTACTAAAAACTCAATGGTCCCAGCATTCTCATATTGAACTGTTTTCGCAGCCATGACTGCAGCATCACCCATTCTTTGACGAAGAGAGTCACTAATTAAACTTGGAGCTTCTTCTAGGACTTTTTGATTTCGTCTTTGAATAGAGCAATCACGTTCGCCAAGGTGAATAACGTTTCCATACTTATCAGCTAAAATTTGGAACTCTATATGTTTGGGATTAATAACATATTTTTCAAGATACATTGTGTCGTCGCCAAATGCATTATATGCTTCTGATTTTGCGGTTTGAAATGCTTGATCAAACTCCGCAGAATTTGCAGCAACTCGCATTCCTCTTCCACCACCACCAGCACTTGCCTTAATTAAAATTGGAAACCCAATTTCAATTGCAATTTTCCGAGCTTCTTCTATAGAAGTAACCGCTCCATCACTACCCGGCACTACAGGAACTCCTGCAGCAATCATAATTTCACGAGCCTTCGCTTTATTTCCCATTTGGCTAATTACATCACCACTTGGTCCAATAAACGTAATACCGACTGTTTTACACAGCTCACTGAATTGGGCATTCTCACTTAAGAACCCAAATCCAGGATGGATTGCTTCAGCACCTTTGGAAATCGCAGCAGTCACAATATTTTCCATATTTAAATAGGAGTCGTTACTTCTAACGCCTCCCACACATACACTTTCATCCGCAATTTGAACATGAAGACTATCACGATCTGCTTCACTATAAATCGCAACAGTTTCAATCCCCATTTGTTTACAAGCACGAATAATACGAACAGCAATTTCACCACGGTTGGCAATTAATACTTTATGAAACACTATTCTTCCATCTCCAAAATAACTTGTCCAAATTCAACCATTGTCGAATCCCCAACAAGAATACGCTTCACTGTACCACCAATACCCGCAGTAACTTCATTCATTACTTTCATTGCTTCGACAATAAATAAAATGTCACCTTTACTTACTCTACTACCAACCTTAACAAATGGTTCACTATCAGGCGAAGCTGATTGATAATAAGTCCCTACAAGAGGAGCTTTAACTTCAATATATTTATGTTGAACTTCTTCAATTTCCTTCTCTGGCTCAGCCACCACTTGTGGTGATGGCTGTGGAGCCGTCGAAGAAATTAAGGAAGATTTATGAGCAAAGTCTTCTTTCTCTAATCGAATACTAAAATCTTGATCACTAATCTCTAATTTATGAATAGTAGAATCTTCAAATTCTTTCATTAAATTCTTGATTTGTCGTAAATCCATAACTATTTCCTCCAATGCTTGATATTGTACTTATTTGATAAATAGAAAAATTAAAATAAAGATTTTCATTAGAAAATCTTTATTTTTCACCTTCAATAAATGCAACAATTTGTCCAACAGTTTCAAATGCTTGAGCTACATCATCTGATACTTTGATATCAAATTGATCTTCAATCGCCATAATTAATTCAACTGCATCTAATGAGTCAGCACCTAAATCATCTGAGATACGTGATTCTAAAGATACATCTTTTGCTTCAACATCTAATTCATCAACGATGATACTTCTAACTTTTTCAAAAACCATTATAATTCCTCCTAATTTCTTATAAAATATACGTAATTTTAACGCTATTTTCATTACTTGTCAAACTATTTTGAACTTCAAAATACTGTTTTCATATTCATATTCAAGACCATTCATATGTTACATGTGAACGTATACTCACATATGAATAAATTACTAACATGATTTTAATCAAATCACCAAATAAATATGGCAACATTATCGCTATGCTACTTAATAAAGTCATATTTAGTGATATTGCCATATATGAACAACCAAACATATATATTATGAGATTTCCAATCATCAATTTTAAAAAAATATCAATATTTACTCTATTTATAATCTTTACATTTTTCATTTTTCCGATTATAAATGCACTAAAAATGAACGAGATGATGAATCCGCCAGTTGGACCAAGAATTACACCAATTCCACCTTGGTATCCAGCAAAAACCGGAAGGCCAATCGCTCCAAGCATGACATACACAAACATACAAAGTCCACCAAGTCTTGCCCCGAGAAACAATCCTGCTAACATTACAAAAAATGTCTGCATGGTAATTGGAGGAAACAATCCCATTGGGATGCTGATTCCCGCAGTGGCGGCCATCATTGCAGGTATAATTGCCGTCATTGTAAGTTCTCTTGTTTTACGACTCATTTAATATAACTCCGCCAACGAAATCTCATTTAATTGCACTTTTCTTATTTGTTCCTTACATCGTAATTCTAGAAAGCCATCCTCTGTGATATTATAAATCTTCCATATTGATTGTTGGTATAATATTTCTTTGCCAATTACATAAGAGTGTTCAAGATAGTCTAAATATATCGAAAAATGTGTTTGTAAGGACAATATTCGATATTCATGAATCAATAAATCAAATACCTCTTCCACACTAATATCATAATTCACTAATTGTTTAATCGAGATTGCTTTCTCATTTAAATCAAAAAAATCTAATTGGTTGACATTAATTCCTATTCCAACAATGATGAAATCGAGTATTGTATTTCCTCTCGATTCAACAAGTATCCCGGCAATCTTTTTTTGATTAACCAATATATCGTTTGGATATTTAATCACGGCTTTTAAACCATAATGACTCAATACATTAATCACTGCGACACTCACCAAACAAACTTGATGAAATAAGGTACTATTTTGGAGATTGTTTTTTAAAATATAGCTACAATATAGATTTCCTAATGGACTAGTCCATTTATGATCACCACGTCCTCTTCCTGAATGTTGTGTGTCACTTATTACAAATGTTTCATGGGGAAGGTTTACGTGTTCATTCTTTAAATAATCATTAGTGGAATCAAGTTCTTTAAATCGCTTAATATTTAACACTGATTTCTCACCTCCAATATGTCTAATGTATCATAAACCAAAATACTTTGAATGTCAAATGTTTACCCATTCATACAAAGGGTTACATCTAATAGTGTGGCCCTAGAAAAAATAAAAAAATAAACGAATTTATATTCATAAATTCGTTTATTTTAAATCCCATATTGTAAACTGATTTTTCCCTTTTCGTTTCGACTCATACATTTTGATGTCTGCTTTATAAATCACATCTTTAACAGTATCTCCGACTTGATAAAAAGCAACACCCGCACTAAACGTTAATGAAACACCAAGTTCTGCGAATATTTCATTTGTCTTCTTGCCAAGGTTTTTAAAGTTCGCAGCAAGATTCTCTAAAGAAACATCAGGAACTGCCATAACAAACTCATCCCCACCATACCTTCCAACAATCTTTTTGGGAACAGAACAGCTTAATAAAATCTCACTGAATTTCACTAAAATTTCATCTCCTATTAGATGGCCGTGTTTGTCATTAATTATTTTGAAGTCATCAATATCCATTAAAACAATAATCAAGCTCGAATCAGATGCAACTGCTTCATCCATCATTTTTTCAATTTTTTTGAAAGTATAGGCATGATTATAAAGTCCTGTTAGAGAGTCACGTTCCGAACGATGAATTAGTTCTTCTTGTGTGGTTTGGAACAGTTTATAAACACTTCCAAAAGGATCTACAACAGTTTCAGAAACAAATATGATATACATCCCCCCAAAAGACAAATATTTCAAGAGATGACCGATTAGGCTTGGTAAATGAACATTTTGCGGAGAGGTTATGAGTAGAACTTGAGATAATATTTTAAATACTAGAATTAGGATTAACATCTTTCGTGTTGCTGGTTTTAAATTGATTTTAAATGAAACCCAAATTCCCAAAATGAACAGTATGATAATAATTAAATCTAAATAGACCTTAAAAATGGTTACCCCAGAAATATTATCATAGAATAATGGCAGTAGATTGTATTGAACTAATATAATTACAAAAGTAACAAATATAAGATGAGAAAAATGTGATAATCCTTGTAAAACATTTTTTTTCGAAATTGTATATAGCATGATTGTTAAAATCGAGACGCTTTCAAGTAGTCTTGCAAATATCCAATACTGGTAACTAATATTAATTGAGGAAATCACAAAGTGAAAGCCATCAAATGTGAGTCCATGCATAAAGTCTAATACTCCAATATATATATAAGCAATTCCTAATGGAAGTAACATACGGTTCTTAGAATATTCATTGATATTAATTGCAATTATAAAAATCAACAATCCTACGAAGATTGATACCAATTCAATTAACAAATGAAATAGCGGATAATTAAAAAAACTTACAATTAAAAGTAGTAATGATGAAATGCCAAAAAATACAAGCGCTTGAATATCCTTGATTCTCATAAACATTCCCCCTTAAAAACAAAAAACTATACTAAGAATAGTATAGTTTGAAAAGCCCTAGCTATCCTCATAAATTCAGCAGACACAACCGATATATCAATGATACCTTGCGTCTTTGCGTACCATATATCCATATGGCTTGCCTTTTTCTTTATTCGGTGCTTATATTATACACCTAAAAATGTTAAAAAACAAATAATTAAAAAAGCCCACTTTTGTGGGCTTTTATCTTTTTCCTGCTTGTGCTTCTTTGACATTCTTTTTTAATTCTCGTTCTGCCTTCGCAAAATCGACATTACGACGTTTGTTTTCTTTGATGCGGTCTTCACGCACAGTATTTAAATGATCTAATGCACTATCTTTACTCATACCAACATGAGCTTCTTGTGCAATGACATTGACAACATCATTTTGATGCTCAACAACACCATTAATTACAACAGTGTATAATTCTTTTTCACCTTTGATTATTTTAACATAACCGGTATCAATTGTACTAATAATTGGAATGTGCCCTTTTAAAATCGCATATTCACCATTAGCCTTTGAGGTTACAACAACATAATCAACATCTTCATTATATAATTCACCTTGGGGAGTTACGACAGTAATTTTCATAGTCTCTCCTCCTATTTCATTGTCTGAGCTTTTTTAATGACATCATCAATACTTCCAACTAAACGGAATGCTTCTTCCGGTAAGTGGTCGTGTTTTCCTTCAAGTATTTCTTTGAAGCCTTTAATGGTATCTTGAACGCGAACGTAAGTACCTTTTTGCCCAGTAAATTGTTCTGCGACATGGAAGTTTTGTGACAAGAATAAACGGACACGACGAGCACGGTGAACAACTAATTTGTCTTCATCACTTAGTTCGTCCATACCTAATATCGCAATAATATCAAGTAGTTCATTGTAACGTTGAATTGTACGCTGAACTTCACGAGCTGTATCGTAATGTTCTTGCCCAACGATTTCTGGTGCTAACACGCGTGACGTTGAAGCTAACGGATCTACCGCAGGGTAAATTCCTTCTTCAGAAATCTTACGTGAAAGATTGGTTGTTGCATCCAAGTGGGTAAATGTAGTTGCTGGAGCAGGGTCAGTATAATCATCTGCTGGCACATATACCGCTTGAATTGATGTGATTGAACCTTCTTTTGTTGAAGTAATGCGTTCTTGTAATTGTCCCATTTCAGTTGCTAATGTTGGTTGGTATCCTACCGCACTAGGCATACGACCTAGCAAAGCTGATACTTCACTTCCAGCTTGTGTAAAACGGAAAATATTGTCAATAAAGAACAATACATCTTGATGTTCAACATCACGGAAATATTCTGCCATTGTTAAACCTGTTAACCCAACTCTCATACGAGCACCTGGGGGTTCATTCATTTGTCCAAAGACCATGGCTGTTTTTTTAATAACACCACTATCTGTCATTTCATGATATAAATCGTTTCCTTCACGAGTACGTTCTCCAACACCAGCAAACACAGAAATTCCACCGTGTTCTTGTGCAATATTATTGATCAACTCTTGAATTAAAACTGTTTTTCCTACACCGGCTCCACCAAATAACCCGATTTTACCACCCTTAATATAAGGGGCAAGTAAGTCGACAACTTTGATTCCGGTTTCTAGTATTTCAATTTCACTTGATAATTCATCTAATTTTGGTGCTGAGCGATGAATTGGCGAACGTTTTGTTGATGCACTTACTGGTGCCTGTCCATCAATTTCTTGACCCAATACATTGAAAATACGTCCCAATGTTTCAACACCAACAGGAACACTGATTGGTGCTTTTGTATCAACAACTTCCATACCACGTACTACACCGTCAGTTGAATCCATCGCAATTGTACGAACGACGTTATTTCCAAGATGTAATGAAACTTCTAATGTTAAAACAATTGGTATTCCGTTATTTTTTTCAGCAGGGATATCCAGTGTTAAAGCATAGTTGATTTCAGGCAAAACTTCCTCAAACCGAACATCAATAACTGGTCCCATAACTTGAACAACTTTTCCTATGTTCTTCATAATATCCTCCTTTAGTTAACCGCGTTAGCTCCACCGATAATATCGGTTAACTCAATTGTGATTGCAGCTTGACGAGCACGGTTATAATGCAGTTGTAAATCATGAATTAAGTCCTCTGCATTATCTGTGGCACTTTTCATTGCTGTCATTCTTGAAGCATGCTCACTTGCTTTTGCTTCAAGGATCATTCCGTATAATGTATTTTCTACGTACATTGGCAACAAATGTTCGATAATCGTTTGTGGGTTTGGTTCGTAAGTATAGATTAATCGAATATCTGATTCTTCTTGAACTTCGTTATTTTGGCCATTAATTTCAATTGGTAATAATTGAAATTCTTCAACTTTTTGAACTAATGTATTGACATAATGATTATAGAATACGACGATTCGATCAATGTTGTTTGTTATATAATCATTGATGAAACGGGTCGTCACTTCTTTAAAATCGACAAACTGAATATCATCACGAACATTAATTGCTTCGGTATTTAACATTGGGTAATGATTTTGTTTAGCAAAGTTAAAAGCACGGTGCCCAATAGTTGCTACAACAAAATCATTTTCGGGATGATGTTGTTCCACATGCGCAGAAAAGGCACGAAAGACATTCGCGTTATATGGACCAGCTAATCCACGATCACTTGTGACAAGAATATAACATGTTTGATTGATTTCACGTTGCACCAACATTGGGTGTTGAAGTTCGCTGTTTTCTAGTAAATTATCAATCATGCCACGTAGTTTAAGCATTAGTGGTCGAAAACTTTTAATGGTTCGTTCGGCTTTTTTTAGTTTTGAAGCACTAACCATATGCATTGCTTTGGTAATCTGTGATGTTTTTTTTGTAGCTGTAATTCGTGATTTAATTTCTCTCATAGAAGCCATTTATAACACCACCTTAAACAAATATTTTTTTAAACCTATGGATGACTTCAGCGATACTATCAGGATTTGGTAATCCTTTGGTATCTGTGATTTCTTGTAAAATTTTTGAACCTTCTGTATCAGAAGCAAAAAAGTCGTGAAGTTCACGTTCAAAACGGCTAATATTTGTTAATTTAACATCGTCAAGATGACCATCCGTTAAACTAAAAATACTGATGACTTGTTTTTCAACATCCATAGTTGAGTGTAGTCCTTGTTTTAATATTTCAACAGTTCGTTTTCCTCGTTCTAGACGTGCTTTAGTGGCATCATCTAAATCACTACCAAATTGCGTGAATGCTTCTAACTCACGGTATGCAGCGAGATCTAAACGTAATGTTCCTGAAACTTTCTTAATTGCTTTAATTTGTGCATTTCCACCAACACGAGATACAGATAGCCCCGCATTAATTGCAGGACGTACACCACTATAGAACAAATCACTTTGTAAGAAGATTTGACCATCGGTAATACTAATTACATTGGTTGGAATGTAGGCACTAATATCGCCTGCTTGTGTTTCAATGATCGGCAGTGCAGTAATACTCCCTCCACCTAAGGAATCATTTAATTTCGCAGCACGTTCTAATAATCTTGAATGAAGATAGAAAACATCTCCAGGATATGCTTCACGTCCTGGTGGACGACGAAGTAATAAACTCAACTCACGATAAGCTATCGCATGTTTTGTTAAATCATCATAAATGATTAAAACATCTCTCCCAGCAAACATAAATTCTTCACCCATTGTTACACCTGTATACGGTGCCAAATACAATAATGGTGATGGTTGACTTGCCGATGCGCTTACAATAATTGTGTATTCCATTGCGCCTTGTTGTTTTAATGTTTCATATACATTTGCGACAGTACTTTCTTTTTGCCCAATCGCAACATAAATACAAATAACGTCTTTACCTTTTTGATTGATAATAGTATCAATCGTAATTGCTGTTTTCCCTGTTTGGCGATCGCCGATGATTAACTCACGTTGTCCGCGTCCAATTGGCACCAAAGCATCTAATACCTTGATTCCAGTTTGTAATGGTTGTGTTACACTTTTACGGCTCATTACCCCAGTCGCTTTACGTTCGATTGGTCGTGATTTTGTGGTTTCAAGTTTTCCTAAACCATCAATTGCTTGTCCCAAAGGATTCACAACACGTCCAATTAATTCGTCACCAACAGGTACTTCTAAGATGCGGCCAGTTGTTCTAACCATATCTCCTTCTTTAATCGAAGTTGCTTCATCTAGTAGAATCGCACCAACATGATCTGTTTCTAAATTTAAAACTTGCCCATATATATCTCCAGGGAAGATTAGTAACTCACCACTCATTGCGTTATCTAGTCCATGAACCAAAGCAATCCCATCTCCGACACTTATCACAGTTCCAACGTTTTCTGTCTTGATTTCTTTATCATATTTTTTAATCTGTTCTTTGATTAATGAACTGATTTCAACAGGATTAATTTTACTCATTTTCTCACCTCGCTCATTTTATCAAATTAGCTTTCAGATTGTGCAAATAATTATTGATTGTTTGATCATGAACCATTCCTTCATATTCATATCTCAATCCGCCAACAATGTCTTCATCCACAATATTTTCTAATTCAATTGTTCGGTTATGCTTTTGTTCCAAGTTTTCAATAAATTGAGCTTTCTCTTGTCCAGATAGCGCAAACTTAGAATATACTCGTACTTTCATAATTTTGTTTTGATTGTCATCAATTTTGATGAATTCTTGCAAGATATCTTTCAGTAATTCAATTCGTCCATTATCAATCAAAACAAAAATGAAATGTTGTAATAATGTATTTTGGATTGCCTTTGAAAGAATTTCTTTTTTGCTATCGTTCTTCACTTTTGGGTGATTTAGAAAAGCAAAAATATCATCATCTATTGCATCAACAAATAAAGTAAAGTCATTGACTGTACTCTTGATTTTGTTTTCTTCTATAGCCAAAGAAAATAATCCTTCAGCATATTGTTGAGCTAGATAACTCATTAATTGACAACTCCACTAGTAACTTCATTAATTAAATCCTCGTGTTTACTTTTGTCAATTTCTTTCTTTATAATCTTCTCAGCCATTTCAACGGCAACGGTCACAATTTCATTGTTCATCGCTGCACGCGCTTTTTCAATTTCACTCTCTACTTCTTTTTTCGTATTGTCTAATACTTGTTGTGCTTCTTTTTTTGCTTTACTTACAATTTCCAAACGTTCATTTTCACCACGTAGTTTTGATTCATCCAGAATTCCTTTTGCGCTTAAACGAATTTCTCTAAGTTCATTTTCGGCTTGTTCTTTATTTAAAGTAGCTTCTGCGCTTTTTTCTTCTGCTTCTTCATACTCTTTGGCCATAATGCTTTTTCGTTCTTCTAAGTAATTTGTAATGTTGTTCCAAAAGAAAAATCTAACAACAAGAAATAGAAGTAATGTCGAGATAATTTGAATAGCCATATCCATTATGCTTATACCTGTTATTTCTTCAACAAACAGTCTTAATGATTCAGCAACTGCATCCATAGGATATTGCCTCCTTTTTTAAATATTAAGTAGTGAAAATTAATAGAATTGCAACAACTAATCCATAAAGTCCAGTTGTTTCTGCTAATGCTTGTCCAGTAATCATTACTGTTCTAATACTTGAAACTGCTTCTGGTTGTCTCCCAATTGCTTCAACTGCTTTACCAGCTGCATACCCTTGCCCGATTCCAGGACCAATCCCAGTTAATACTGCAATACCTGCACCTAAGTAAGCCATTCCTTGTGCGAAAAATACTGTAAATTCTGCCATTTTGAATTTCCTCCTCAAAATTTTATTATTAATTTTTTAAAATATATATAAACTGAATACTCAGTAAATAACGATGTTATTCTGTTTCAACTGCGGCACTCATAAAGATTGTCAGCAACATGAAATATACATATGCTTGGACAAGTCCAAAAAAGATATCAAAGATTGGATGAAGCAAGATTACTCCTGCAATAATCCCAACCCATTTCAATAACCCGTACAACAATAATCCGATAATTGCCCCACTTAACAGGTTCCCAAATAAACGAATTCCCATTGCGAATGGTGTTGAAATCTCACCAATTAAGTTAATCGGTAAAAATGCCCAATGTGGTTCCATTAAATCTTTCATACGTTGTTTTGGCTTTTTCACAAACAACGCTGATAGTTGAATTGACGAGAACGCTAGAAAACTAAACCCTAATGCGACACTCATATTTGATAGAGGTGCGCTGAGTCCAAATAAACTTGCAGTGTTCGCAAATCCTAAGAACAATAAAATAGTTAACAAGTACGGTGTGAATGTTCGCCAGTGAACTTTGAAAAATCCTTTTTGCATCTCGTTCACCATATCAACGAACATAACGGCCATCAATGTCACTCCAGAAGGAACATCACTAGGTTTCATTTTTTTCACTTTTAACCCTAAGATTACCACAACCAAACTGATTACAATTGTAATAATCAGTGACGCTTTTAACCCCGCGGGTAATGCAATGTAATAGTCAATCATTTTGATTCCACCTCTTTTGTTATAAACAAGATGATATAAAATACAATCTTAAAGATAAATATCCCAATCACTGTTGCGATTAATTCAATATTTTCAAGTAACCCCGCAGCAACCAATATCACAGCATAGAAGAAATAACGGAACGCATAATTTCTAACAGCTAATTTTTGCGCAGTTAATTTATCACTCAGGATAATATTTTTGGAACTTTTAAATAGTAATGACATCATCATCAAACTCGTCGCACTACCTAAAATATATCCAACACCCCATGTTTGATCAACGAATACCCAAAGAAGAATACCGCCTATAATTGTGACAACCCAAACAAACGGGAATGTTTTTAGAAATGCATCATTTTTTTCCATTTTTGTCCTCCAATTTGGTGACCTTTTTTATAAGATTGAAGACGCTAAAAAAGATTCCAAAGAGAATACTTAGTAAAAGAAAGATAAAACTTGTTTCTAGTAATTTGTCTAACCAGTATCCGATAAAGATAAAGATCGCGATAATGACAAGTGTTTCAAAAACAAACGTACTTACAACAGCATATACTTTCATGCCATTCTTATTTGTATCTTTCACTATTTTGTACCAAACAAACGATCTCCACAATCACCAAGTCCAGGCACAATATATCCAACTTCATTTAGTTTTTCATCCATATTTGCCAAGTAGATATCAACATCGGGATGATCTTTTTGTAATCTTGCAACACCTTCAGGACAACCAACTAACCCAACAAATTTTATGTTTTTTGCCCCTCTTGTTTTGACAGCCTTAATTGCCGCACTGGCACTACCACCTGTTGCCAACATAGGGTCAACAACTAAAACAGTTCCAGTCACAATCTCTTCTGGGAATTTAGCATAATATTCGTGTGGTTCTAATGTTTTTTCATCACGGTACATACCAACGTGTCCAACTTTCGCTGTTGGAATAATCATTTGAATTCCATCAACCATACCAAGTCCAGCACGTAAAATCGGAACGACGACAACATCGTTTTTCAACACTTTACAAGTAGTTGTTGTGATTGGTGTTTCCACTTGAACTTCTTTCAACTCTAAATCACGAGTAATCTCAAACGTAATTAATCCACCAATTTCATTAACGTTTTCACGAAAGCTTTTGGTATCTGTATTTTTATTACGAATGATTGCCATTTTATGTTCAATTAGGGGATGATTTAATATTACAACTTTACTCATATTATTATTCTCCTTTGTAATTGTCGATTTTATGTATTCTTCTAACGTGTCTTTCATCATTAGAAAACGGCGTATTCACCCAAACATCTGCGATTTGTTTTGCTAAATCCACACTAATTACTCTCCCACCCATTGTTAGGACATTAGAATCATTGTGCAATCTAGTTGCTTCTGCTGTAAACAAGTCATGAACCAAGGCAGCGCGAACACCTTCAACTTTGTTTGCCATAATACTCATACCAACGCCAGTTCCACAAATCAAGATTCCACGATCCACTTCACGATGACTTACTGCTTGTGCAACTTTAATTGCATAGTCATTGTAGTCTGTGCTGTTGTGATCATATGTTCCAAAATCAATAATTTCATGTCCTTGTTTTGATAAAAAGACCTTAATTACCTCTTTATGGTCATAGCCACCATGATCAGCACCCATTGCTATTTTCATATTGTTCACACCCTTTTCATGATTAAAAAATATTATTTCGCGTATATACTACATCAATTATAACAAAACTTTTTTTCTTTGCAACTGTTTAATATAAAATATAATTATATTATATATATATATTTATCATATATATAGCACCAATAGTTTCTATACAAACCAACAAAAAAAGGCATGATTTCTATTTGATTGAAATTATGCCTTGTCGCAATACTCTTTTTTGGTTACAGTCATAAACTGTAGAACTAACCCCAGATAGATCTTTCCCTTTCACAATGTAATCAACATATGAATGAAAAGCCAATGCATCTTGGTATAATAAAACATCTGGTTCTGATGAAATATTCAAACTTGTAACAGCCATTGGACCAAAATGTTCTAAGATTTTTTGAGCTATGGAATCATTAGGAATACGGACCCCAACAGTTCCTAAGTTGCTTGTTAGATAATCACCAACAATTTCTTTTTTGTTTGTCACAATCGTCAAAGCTCCTGGCCAATGCTTTTCCCCTAGAATAGAACAATCAGGGCTCATCTCAACTAGTGAGATGACTTGATGCATGTTCGCACACAAAACCGCCAAAGGTTTCTTACTTTCACGTTTTTTTATGTCATAGATTCGTTCGACACCTTTTTCGCTTCCAATCAAACACCCAATACCATAAACGGTATCTGTTTGAAAAATAATTACTTCATCTTGAATTGCAATTTGTAATAATTCATTTACATTTATTTCCATCAAATCACCATATTTATTATAACAAATGCAAATTAAAGTTACTACTTTTATTTTATATGCTATAATTCAAAAAGAGGTGACTATCATGTTAAAAACATTTATTAAGTACTATCATAATCATCGATTATTGTTTTATTTAGATCTCTTGGCTGCCACTTTGATGAGTGGAATCAACCTTGTTTTCCCTTTAATCACAAGGCAATATATCAATGATTTTATTCCCAATAAAAATCTTCAAATGATTTTTATGTTCGGCGCAATCTTAGTTGGATTATATATGATTCGAATGGCAAGCAACTTTTTTGTCAATTACTATGGACATGTAATGGGAACAAGAATTGAGCGCGATATGCGCATTGATTTATTCAAAAAGATTCAAACATTAGATTCAGATTATTTCGACGATCATAAAACTGGTAGTATCATGACCTACATCGTTGGACATCTTCGTGATATTAGTGAAATGGCACATCATACTCCTGAAAATATCTTTGTGTCATTTGTGATGCTTGTTGGTAGTTTTATCATCCTCGTAAGTATTCATTTGAATTTTACATTGATTGTCTTTTTCTTCATCTTACTACTTGTCATCTTTAGTGCAACAAGACGTAGTAAAATGATGGCTGCCTCAAGAAGAACTCGTGCGACCCATGAAGATATTAACAGTGAAGTTGAAAATAGCATTGGTGGAATCCGATTAACAAAAGCATTTACCAATGAAGATTTTGAAATTAAGAAGTTTACCGCAGTAACATACCGTTATCAAGAATCATTTGGCGAATTTTATCGTCAAATGGGAATATTTAGTAGTGGAACAAACTGGTTTATTGATTTACTCTATGTGGCTGTATTGGTGTTTGGTGGATACTTTGTCTACCTTGGTGAAATGAATATTGGAGACTATACTGCATACTTTCTATATCTCGCATATTTGATTCAACCAATCCGTACTTTGATCGGTACAATTGAACAAGTTCAAAAAGGATGGTCAGGTTATGAAAAGTTCTATGCTACCATGCAAATTGAACCAAAAATCATCTCTCCTATTGACCCTAAATTCTTAGACAAAACGAATGGTAAAATTGAATTTAGAAATGTTGATTTCCAATATGAAGCAGCGCGAAGTCATGTTTTAAATAAGTTCAATCTCGTAGTAGAAACCGGAAAAAAAGTTGCTCTAGTTGGGGAAACCGGTGTTGGTAAATCTACAATCAGTAAATTGATTCCACGTTTTTATGATGTCAACGATGGTGAAATCTTAATCGATGATGTAAATGTCAAAGAATATGACATGTATTCCCTTCGATCAAATATTGGTCACGTGCAACAAGATGTCTATATATTCTATGGAACAATTCGTGATAATATCTTATATGGAAAACCTGATGCAACCTTTGATGAGGTAGTCCAAGCAGCAATTAAAGCAAACATCCATGAGTTTATTTTAAGCCTTGACGATGGCTATGATACGATGGTAGGAGAACGGGGTACAAAATTATCAGGGGGGCAAAAACAACGAATTAGTATCGCTCGTGTTTTTTTGAAAAACCCACCGATTTTGATTCTGGATGAAGCTACAAGTTCTTTGGACAATGTCACTGAAAAATTGATTCAAAAAGCATTAGATAATTTGGCTGATGGTCGTACAACATTGGTAATTGCACATCGTTTATCAACAATATCAAATGCTGATGAAATACTTGTTTTAACAGATGCGGGAATCAGTGAACGAGGTACTCATCAAGAATTAATTAAGAACAATGGATACTATGCAAAATTGTACAATGCAACGCTTGTAATTTAAAAAGAGTGGCCAAGTGGTCACTCTTTATATTTTCAATTCTATTTGCTGATTCAAGACATCTTGAACTGGTTTATAGGACTTTCGATATTCTTCAAAAACACCATATTTCCATATTGCTTCAATATGCTTTTTGGTCGGATAACCTTTGTGTTGCTCAAAGCCATATTGTGGATATTTTACCCCTAATTCAATCATATAGTGATCGCGTTCTACTTTTGCGATGATTGAAGCTGCAGCAATACTTGCACTCAATGTATCCCCTTTAATAATTGATAGGTGCGGGAGTTGTCCTAACGGCATTGCGTCACTCAAAATATAGTCTGGTTCTATTGATAACTTCCGAACGGCATCTAACATTCCTTTTTTAGAAGCTTGGTATATATTCAAACGATCAATCTCTTTTGGAGATATATAAGCAATCGCGTAAGCGAGTGCTTTTTCTTTTATAATCGCATCAAGTGTTTCTCGTTTGGATTCACTGAGTTGTTTCGAGTCATTCAATCCTTCAATGGGATTATCTGGATCAAGAATTACAGCGGCACAAACAACTGGACCTGCGAGTGGACCTCTTCCTACTTCGTCACAGCCTGCGATATAGCGGAATCCTTTATCCAGTAACTTGGTTTCATACTCATACATAGTCTTCAACACGATCTAAGATGATTGGTCCAAATTTATTATGACGGAACTCATGAATGAAAATTCCAATTACTTTATCGTAATCCATTTGTTTACCTGGTAGATAACATCCTCGACGAATCGCAATGTCATCAAATATTTGAATTACGTTGTTGATATCCACTGTAATATCATAGCGTTCTTCAAACTGTGATAGATAGTATTTATGTAACACTTTAAATCCATAAATACAAACATCATCAAGTGGTAAGATATCATCTTTAATTGCTCCTGTCAGAGCAAGTTTAAAGGCTACATCATCATCTTCAAATTTTGGCCATAAGATCCCAGGAGTATCAAGCAATTCTAGGTCTTCTCCAACTCGAATATATTGGGTTTTTTTAGTAACTCCGGGACGATCTTGCGCAACCAATTTCTTTTTTGAAGCCAACTGGTTGATCAATGTTGATTTTCCAACATTTGGGATCCCTAAAATCATTGTTCTGATTGGTCTTACTGTTCTTCCTCTAGCAATTTCTTTATCAAATTTTTCTTGTAATATCGATTTTAACACCGGCAGGATTTTATTCACTCCTTGCCCACTTATCGCATTTATTTTGATTGATTTAATTCCTTGTTTTTGAAAATATTGAACCCATTTATCCAGTTCAACTTGATCTGCTAAATCCGCTTTATTGAATAATATAACACGTGGCTTATTACCAATCAATTCCGTGATGACAGGATTTTGGGAACTATATGGAATGCGTGCGTCTAGTAATTCTAAGACAATATCAATTACTTTGATTTTTTCTTTTACTTCGCGTTTTGTTTTGGCCATATGGCCGGGATACCATTGAATTTGCTTCATGGAATCACATCCTTTTTATTTGAAGAGTTGAAATCTTAAAATCACTCTACCGTATAGTTGTTCTTCGCTAATATATCCGACTTCAACTGTTCTGGAATCTAACGATGCTTCGCGATTATCCCCCATAACAAAATAACTATCTTGAGGAACTTCAAAAGTACATTCTAGTGACGTGTCAGGGTTAATTCCTATATTACACGTCGTCACTGATCCATCTTTTAAAATCGTTGGATCATCTAATAATTCGCCATCAATATAGATTTCATTGTTGACAATTTTCACTTCTTCTCCGGGGAGGCCAATAATTCGCTTGATATAATAATCATCTTCACTCATTTTCGCAACAATAACATCAAAACGATTATACTCTTCAAAGAAATGGTAGACCAAGATATTATCACCTTCGTAATAATTTGGTTCCATAGATTTTTTTGTAACACTAGCCGGAGAAATTAGAAATGCATTTAATAACGTAATGATTCCGATAAAAAGCGGAATCACCATGAGTATTTCAAAAATATCATTTTGTTGTTTCAATAAATAATAGAATTTTTTTGACCTTTGTTTCTCATTTTTTAAAAAGAAAAATGATAAATTAATCACTGTTGCAATCCCAGATATAATTAATAATATTTGAAAGAGCACTGAGTTCAATGCGATATCAAAATCTTGATATTTCCTCCAAAAAGAAACAACAATTATAACGATAAAGGAAATTAAAGTTATAATTGTTCTCTTGCGTAATTTTAAAAGCATTATTTTTGATTCATTTGTGTAATCATGAAATTCTTCAATCACTTTTTCACTTTGTTCCTCACTCATGAAAGACACCTCAACTCAATAAATCTTCTAGTTCTTCTGTGTTTACCAAAACGCTTCTTGCTTTCGATCCTAAATTGTCACTAACGATACCCATGTCAGCTAATATTTCAACTATCTTCTGAGCACGATTAAATCCAATTCGGAATTCTTTAGAGATTTTATTTATGGAACATTCTCCTTGAATAACAACATATCTTGCAACTTCATCAACAAGATCATCGTAGTTATCACTTGAAGCAATTTTTTTTACTAAATTATCTTGCGTAAACGAATATTCACAGTTTCGTTGACTTCGAATGAATTCATTTACATTATGAATTTCTTTATCACTGATGTATGCTCCTTGAACACGGATCTGTGGTTGCCCACTTTCAGCAAACAACATATCACCACGACCAAGTAACTTATCTGCTCCAGCTGAATCAATGATTGTCATAGAATCAATATAACTTGAAACACTAAATGCGATACGTGTTGGAATATTTGATTTGATTGTTCCTTTAACTACATCTGTGCTCGGACGTTGGGTTGCGATAATTAAATGCATCCCACAAGCTCGTGCTTTTTGCGTTAAACGCATTATTGCCTCTTCGACACTTGATGATGCCACCATCATCAAATCTGCGAGCTCATCAACGATAATCACGATATATGGCATGATGTTTGTATTGCCTTCACGTAATATCTTTTGATTGAATGAAGTGATATCTCGGACACGTTCTTGACTAAATTGAACAAATCGATTTTCCATTTCCTCAACAGCCCATTTTAATCCAGCGGTTGCAATTTTCGCATCGGTGATAACCGGTGTTAGAAGATGTGGTAATTCGTTATAACTTGATAACTCTACCATTTTAGGATCAATCAACATTAATTTTAATTGATCTGGTGTATATTGAAATAATAGACTCATAAGGATTGTGTTAATACAAACACTTTTTCCACTACCCGTTGCTCCAGCGACTAACCCATGTGGCATCTTTGCAATGGATGTATAGACTCCAAGTCCATCGATATCTAATCCGAGAGCTATTGTTAGTGGATCATGGCTATTTTTAAATTCTTCATTATTGACGATGTCATAAAAATGAACGATTTCTGGAACCATATTTGGAACTTCAATTCCAACTGTGCTTTTTCCAGGAATAGGTGCCTCAATTCTGATTTCTTTTGCTGCTAATGCCATTTTAATATTATCTGAAATATTTGTTACTTTCTTAACATTGACACCACTTTCAAGTGATATCTCATATCTTGTAACTGTAGGTCCTTTGGTAAAAGTATAGACACTTCCTCCAATACCAAATTCTACAAATGTGCGGTTTAAGATATCAATTTGAGCTTGAATCCAATCAGTATCTTGTGTTTTTTTCACAATTGGTTTTTGTAATAAATCAACACTTGGTAGAACATAATCTCCAAGCGGCTTCTGTTTTTCTTTTTTGGGAATATATTCCACTTTAGGTGTAGTAGGTTCTTGAACGACTTTTTGTGGTTCCATTCTTTTTTCTGTCTCGAAGAAATCTGTGATTTTTGTTTTTGGTGCTTCCTCATTAGAAACAGGAATAACAGATTCTTCAAAATCAACGTAAAGTTGTGTTGGTTCTTCTTGTACTTTCGCTTTTTTTGGTTTACGTTCTTGACTACTCAATGCTTCATTTAAGTTAGATCCTTTAACCATATCAAATTCATGGTACTCAGAACCATAACGTTTTTTCTTTTCTTCATTTGATAATTTTGGTTTGGTGCGGAATGTATCATATTGAAGATCGTAGTCTCCTTGGCGAACTGTCGGATTAGGAATGACAATTTCATCTTTTGCCTTGGTACCAAAAATTGGTGAAACAAAACGATTTTTTTTGTAATTATTTTCATC
The DNA here is from genome assembly GCA_041554935.1 of Candidatus Izemoplasma sp. Lineage (GTDB taxonomy): Bacteria > Bacillota_I > Bacilli_A > Izemoplasmatales > Izemoplasmataceae > Izemoplasma. The sequence continues at coordinate 2,080 of JBFFLJ010000009.1, read as the reverse complement.
TTCAATCGAAATTTCTGGTATGACAAAAGGAACAGCATCAACTGTTCTTTTTTCAACTACTATCGTTTTTTTCTTTTTAAACATATGACTCACCTCTATAAAATCGTATCCTGAATAAATTGACGTACTTGTTCGTAAGATTTGCGAAGTTTATCAACGTAGCGTCCTGCTTCATCACCTTTATAAAAAACAATAAAACTCGGCACTCCGAAAATTTCAAGGTGTTTCGCAAGAGCTATATCATCGTCGCGATCCATCATGCAAAATTCATATTCTGTAAATTCATCTTCTAATATTGGTAAATATGGTTTAATAACAAAGCAATCAGGACACCATTTTGTATAAAAATAAACAATGACTTTGTCATTTGATTCAATCTTGTTGTAAAACTCTTTAGTATTTTCAATCTTCGTCATCGACCAATTCACCACCCTCTAAAAATGCAGCAACATCACTTTCTACCATTTCTAAATCAATTGGTACTTCAAATAATGCTTTAGAATATACTTTTGTCGTTTCTTCACCAACGATACCAATAATAACTAAACATATCTTTCTTGTCACAACACTCTTGGAAGTGTTGATTACTGCTTTTCGGAACCAGTAAACTGGATTGATTACATTGACAGCAGCTCCTGCATATTTCATAGCTTTTGGTAGTTTCATTTTTTTAACAGCTTTGACAATTTTCGTCTCTTCTACTTGCTTTTTCTTATCAAGCATTTCCATTACTTTGATAACCTGTAAATTCTTGGTATTTTTAATTACCGGTTTATCAAGCAACTCATCAACTCTGTTTGTAATGTAATGATTGAGGTTTAATAGTTCATTAACGCTCAACTCTAACATTGGGTATTTACTATCAGGGAAGAAATATTTTGCGATTTCTTCAACCAGTTCATAACTTAAATTAAAGGTTAATTTTGCGATGCTTTCGCTTTTTAATTTCAAATTTCGTTTAAACTCTTTTTGCTTCTCTTTGATCATTACCACAAGTTCATCTTGGTCTACTTCGATTGTTGGTCGTTTTACATCCTCAACATTGAGGTTTTTCCCACGCACAAAAAAATAGATGAAAATCGCCGTGAAAAGAACCATTCCAGTGGCCATACCGAGGACAAAGTTAATAAATCTGCTTAAAATATCTAAAAAGTCCATAACATTCCTCCTAACAATGTAAATATTATATCATATTTATATTTATTCTTGTGTATAAATTATGACTATGAGATAATATTGTGAGGTGATAAAATGGAGAAATATCTATTTGCGCTGGATTTAGATGGAACTTTACTACAAGACTGGCAAACGATAACACAAGAAACGATTGATTACTTAAAAGCAATTCAAAAAGAGGGTCATAAAGTCGTATTAGCTACGGGTAGACCATTCCGAAGCAGTGAAGCGTATTATGATGTTCTAGAATTGGATACCCCAATTATTAATTACAATGGAGGGTTGGTTACTTCCAAACATGATCCATATTTTAATAGTTATAGTTTAACCGTTGATTTAGAATGTATCTTAGACATCTTTGAACAAAATCGCAAGTATATCCAAAATGCATTTGGTGAAGTTGGCGATGATATTTACTTATTAGAAGATACCCCCGAAATACAACCATTATTGCATAATTTTAATGGAGCGAGGTTATTCGTTGGTGAATTTAAAGACACTTTAAAACATCCGACGAATGGATTTATCATCATTGCCAATAAAGGACAAGGTCACTATATTGAGGAATATGTTACAAAACATTATTCTAATCGTGTCCTTCATCGCAATTGGGGAAACGAATATACGTTTATTATTGAGTTATTTACACCTGAAACTTCTAAAGGAAATGCATTAGAATATGTTTGTAACTATCTTGGTTTTGATAAAAAACATACGGTAGCAATTGGTGATGCTCATAACGATATCGAGATGATAGAATACGCTCATCTTGGTGTGGCGATGAAAAATGCTCATCCATCATTATTAGAAGTTGCCAATGTTATAACTAACTTCGACAATCATGAAAATGGTGTCGTGAACTTTATTCGAGATTTCTTAGAAAAACAAAAAGTAGATCAAAATT
>JBFFLJ010000008.1:0-44611 GCA_041554935.1 Candidatus Izemoplasma sp. | reverse complement strand
ATTTTATATATTAAAAAAATAACGAAAATATTCCGTTATTTTTATATTATTTTTGGTGAAGGATATCGGATTCGAACCGATGACCTCATGATTAAGAGTCAGGTGCTCTACCAACTAAGCTAATCCTTCAAGTACTTAAGCATTTTTAAGTTTATCATATTTTCCTATAAAAATATAGAGTGTTTTGATAAAAGATATGCAAAGTGTACTCAATTTGAATGATTAGTTGAAGTGATTTCTTAATTTGATAGATTTAGAATCTATATTTTATACTTATTAATAACCTTCATTAAGATATTAGCTGATTCAAAAATAATGTCATTACATCCTGTTTCTTCGGATTTATAATGATCTACCAAATATTGACAATCAATTTCATCATATTTTTGTCGAAAATTCTCTTTGAAATCATTTACAGTAATTTCAAGCAAGTTTTTGTCATCTAACATTTTACCTTTAAATATCACACCAAGCACTGCGACAGCTCCACTCACGATACCACAAAGATGTTTTTCAAAGATCCCACCGCCAAACCCAGCAGCCATTTTTAAGGCATCTTCTGTTAACCCTAATTGGTAATATTCATTCGCAGAATAGACCATTGCTTCTGCACAATTTAAACTGTAAAATTCCTTGTTTCTGTATTTTCGAATTAATTCATTCATTTTTTTTCCTCCGTGTTTTTTATTGTAAGAAATTGTTTCATTAACTGATGTGCAATTGAACCTTCTCTAATCAGGCTAAGACAATCTTCTTGGTTATACCAGTCTGCCTGATTAATCTCCTCTTCATCGAGCACGAAATCATATTGTTCCGTTTTTGCATGAAATCCTACCATCAAGACACTATTTGTATCATAATGATAACTATTTAGATAGTGACAAGTTGTAACATCAATCCCAACTTCTTCTTTAATTTCACGCTTTACGCAGTCTTCTAAAGATTCATTTGGTTTGACAAATCCTGCAATCAATACTTTGTATGTTCCTTCTTTATTTTGGCTGGTTAAACATACTTCATTTTTTGTGTTTGTCAAAATGGCAATAATAGCAATATCCACTCTCGGAAAAAACAGTTTATTACAATTGATACAATAAGGAATGGTCCCTTCGTTATGAATCTCTTTTGAATCTAACTTGTTTCCGCAAATACTACAATACATAAATGTAATCTCCAGTCATTAAGTTATTAAATTGGGCATTGGATTTCATTGATATGATGATTACCCGTTGAAATTATAACAGTTTCAATAGTGAATGTAAACGCTTTTATTCAAACATTTTTTTCATCGATAACGAGGATAATTACCAATGATTTAATATAACAAAAAGAATGTAATCCTGAAGGGATTATATTCTTCTATTATTAATTTTTTACTTTTTGATTTCTTATCAGTTTTATAATTTCATACCACATAACAGAAACAAATGCGATACAAAAAACTAGGATAACTTGACTTCCTGATAGTGGAGATAATTTTAAAAACGTATGAAGTGGTGTGTATAGAATCACAGTGATTCCTGCTAAAGAAAGGAATGTTATTAACCACATCACACGATCTTTGATTAACTTTTGAAACGTTTGAAATGCGAAATCAATTTTAGACGAGTTTACATATACTAATAATAGGTTCGAAATAATGATCGTTACAAGCCCCATTGAACGTGAAACTTCTGGCGAAGTACCTGATTTCAACATGAAATAATAGACACCAAAAGATCCAACGAATATAGCTAGTCCTTGGAGAACACTTTTTAATAGGATTTTTGAAGTTAATAGTTTTTCATTACTATCCCTCGGTCCTCTTGTCATTATATTGCTTTCAGCAGGTTGACGTTCTAAAACAATAGAACACGTTGGATCAATCACCAATTCAAGCAACACAACATGAATCGGCAATAATAATAAGGCAACTGGACTAATTCCAACAAGTGGAGCAATCAGTGCTGCAAAGGCAATTGGGATATGAATTGCAAAAACGTATCCTACTGCTTTTTGGATGTTATCATAAATTCGGCGACCATCATGGATTGTCTCAACAATTGTAGAAAAATTATCATCAAGTAAAATGAGGTCAGACGCTTCCCGAGACACTTCGCTTCCTCGTTTCCCCATAGAAATCCCAATATCAGCTAATTTTAAAGCAGATGCGTCATTGACACCATCACCAGTCATCGCTACTGTTTCACCAAGTTGTTTTAGCGCCTTAACAATTCGCATTTTATGTTCTGGTATAACTCTTGAGTAGATGTTGAATGTGGGAACTACTTCTAATAACTTTTCATCACTCATCCTCGATAATTCTTCACCTGTAATTACTTGTTCTGAATTTTTAATTCCTACTTTACGGGCGATTGCCGATGCTGTAACTCCATTGTCTCCTGTAATCATAACAACGCGAATTCCAGCTTGATAACAGCGTTTGATATCGCTTTTTACGGATTCCCGTTCGGGGTCAACTAGCGACATAATTCCTAAAAAAGTTAACTGCGCATCATATAAAGTATCCGGAACTTTTGATGTGATTACTTGTTCAGCAACAGCGATAACTCGCAATCCCTCTTTTGCCATTTTTAAAACTTCTTGATCAATTTTATTTGATTCGTTATCAGTCAAATTACAAAGTTCTTTGATTTTTTCATACGAACCTTTTACTGCCAAAATCGTTTTATCACCAATCTGATAGATATTCCCCATCATCTTAGTTTCATTTGTAAATGGGAAGGCTTTAATAATCCTTTTGGAAAAAATTTCCTCAACATTAATATTTTGTTTTTTGACGTATTCCAACATTGCTTTTTCCATTGGATCAAACGTGTTTTGTTCACAAGCCATACACAGTGTTTTTGAGAGGGTAGTCTGATTATCATCAAATAACCATTCTCCTTCAACCGTCATTTCATTCATCGTTAGTGTTCCTGTTTTGTCGACACACAAAACAGAAACAGAACCTAATGTTTCTACTGAAGGAAGTCTCCTAATTAGCGAGTTCTTTTTAGCCAATCGCCAGGCTCCCATGGAAAGAAATATTGTTAAAATTACTGGGAATTCTTCGGGAATCATTGCCATCGCAAGTGTAATTCCTGATAAGATGCTTTCAATAATTCTATCTTTTAAAGAATGATCTGGAATATTAAAGAACGTAATAACAACAACCGTTACAAATAGAAACAGTGCAATTATTGCTGAAAATTTCACCAAAGTCGAAGTTTGTTTTTGAAGTGGTGTTTTTTCTGTCACTGTTGCTGCAATATTTGTTCCGATTTTTCCATATTCAGTATTGCTACCAATTTTATCGACAATTACTTTGGCAGCCCCTTGCATAACAAGTGTCCCCGCATAACAATAATCATTTCTAAAAAAATCAGTAGTGTCGGCCTGAGAACTGCCCTTCGTGACTTTCCAGACCCCCTGGGCCTCTCCCGTTAGAGTTGATTCATCTATGGAGACACCATTAGTTTCAACAACATATCCGTCAGCTGGAATTTTAACACCTTCTTGTATGAGCATTAGATCGCCAACAACAAGATCAATACTAGAAATTTGGATTTCTCTACCATCTCTGATGACAAAAATTCGAGGTGCAGATAAGTCTCTTAATGCTTTTAATGTTTTGTCTGTCTTCCATTCTTGAATGATTTGAATGCCGATAATCCCAATAACAAACACAAGCATAATCGCTCCGTCTCTTGGTTCGCCTAATAAGAAATAAATTGTAGCTGCAATAATAAGCAATACGAACATCGGTTCACTCAAAACATCTAATACTTTACGAAAGAAAGATTCCTTTTTTTGGACAATTAGTTCATTTTTGCCGAATTCCAACTGTAATGTTCTCACCTCTTCTGAAGTAAGACCTCTGTAATTGTTTGTTACTTGCATAAAAAAACCTCCATTTGTAGTTCTCTAGGAAATTAAATCAACGTAGTTTTTTTATTATAAAAAGGGTATAAAAAAACCTGTGGTACAAGTATCTGTCCCACAGGTTATAATTCCTGTTGCCAAAGCCCGGCTGCGCTATAAATATGCCGCCTGATCAGATTGTAATGTCAATTATGCATCGCAAAGAGATATTTAAATTATAGCAAAGCATAAAAGAAGTGTCAATATTATAATGCTATTACAATAGTTAATTATAATCGTTTTAAACACTATAACCATTACATATCTGCATCCAACATCAAGAGATCTTAATCTAAACAGTTAATAAAAATGAACATTTTCTTCTATACAAAGAAAATGTTCATACATCATTTAAAATAGACTTGATAATTAGAAGATATATAAAAATCAATCTTGAACTCAAAGTATATAATAAATAATCATAATGCTTTTTGATTTTTTTTATATCAATTCCCACTTAATTATAATCCACATAACTAATAAAACCCAAATCGTAATAATCGGAATAGCAAAATACCATTTTTTTGGAACACCATTTTCCCATATTTTTTGAGCTCTAGGTTGATAAGATTCCCATGTTAACTTTGGTATTAAGTGAATACATATGTAAATCAGTAAAGGCAGAATAATCAGATCATCTAAATATCCTAGAATAGGAATAAAATCAGGAATCAAATCAATTGGAGATAATGCATATCCTACAGTTAATCCAGCAACTATTTTTGCCGGCCAAGGAGTCTCTTTTGAAATTAAGGCGATATAGACTTGAGTTGTCCTTAATTTAAGTTGTTTCACTCTTTCTGTTATTGTCATTAATATACCTCCATTCGAGATACAACTTATGATTATTCTATCATGTAAATGCTTCATATCTCAGTAAAAAAACATGGAATTTTAAAAATTCCACGTTTTATCATTTAATTAGATAACAAAATCTCCGTCTTTAAAAATCAAGACTTTCTCACCATTTTTTTGAATTCCCTCTATGTGCATATCCTTGCTTCCAAACATAAAGTCTGTATGCCCCATTGATTGATTACATCCTATTTCATCGCGTTCATCTGGTGTCATTGTTGTTCCACCTTTAACAGTCCATGGTATAGCGCGACCAAGGGCTAAATGACATGATGCATTCTCATCAAATAGAGTATTTAGAAAGAGAATTCCGGAATTATTAATTGGTGAGTCATAACTTATTAAAGCTACTTCTCCTAAGTAAGAACTTCCCTCATCTAATTCTAATAAATTTTTAAGAGTTTCTAATTGTTTTTTTGCATCATAATTTATAACTTTTCCATCTTTAAATTCAAGCCAAAATTCTTCAATTAGATTACCTTGGTAATTCAATGGTTTGGTTGCAACAACTTTACCATCAACTCCAAATTTATGTGGCATTGTGAAATTTTCTTCTGTAGGAATATTTGGATTGAAATATGTTCCTTGTGTGGTAGTTTCTCCTCCACCAGCCCAGATATGATTTTCAACTAATTTAATTGTTAAATCAGTCCCTAAACTATTGGTGAAGTGCAATTTATCAAATTGATAATTAGTGAGAATCTTATTATGAGATAATAATCTATTATTGTGTTCTTTCCATTCTTGAATAGGATCATTCTTTTCAGTAACTCTTGAAGATTCAAGAATTGCATCCCATAATTTTTCAATCGCTTCATCTTCACTTAACTCTGGGAATACTTGTTTTGCCCAAACCTTATTTGGTGCTGCTGCAATTGTCCACTGAGTATGATTCCCCATCATATGGTCTTGAACAAACTTCATAGCTTTCATTTGTGCAATTCCAGCCTTTTGCATTTTAACTGGATCAACACCTTTATTTAGTCCTGGAACAGGAGATGAAACACTAACAATACAAGCATTTTTTGCAATTAAATCTTTTGCTCTTGCAATCTCCCAATCATTTATTATTTCAAGAGTTTCAATGCTTCTCCCTTCATAATTTGAACGTAATACATAAGGGTCCCCCCATAAGACTTGAACACTTTTTGCTCCAGCATTGTACCCTGCTTTTACAATTAATCTAGTTATCTCTCTTGTATCTGTTGATGAATTTACAACTAAAATTTGATCTTTTTGAACATTTGCTCCAACTTCAACAATCAGTTTTGCATATTTTTCCAGTAATTCTAATTTCGGCATTAATTAAAACCCTCCTAATATATATTTTTTAAAAATTTAAATTCGGCTAAGTATCCTTTAATAACTCATGATAATATCGCTAAGTTTACTAATTATTTAATTCCCAGATTAGTTTTCTTAGTTCGTTCTAATATTAAACTATAAGAAATTATATGTCAATAGAAATATTGAAAAAATCAATAAATGTATTAAAAAAGATAAATATTAATCAAATTTTATTGAAAAAATTAATATTTGTAGAGATTTATTTTATTTTTATATTAATCAAGTCCCATCATTTATTTATATGTTTGCATGACATTTTTCGATAATCATACTTTAGTAACATATTTAGAGAAGATGTTTAAATGTGGGGGTAAACACTCCCACCACATAATTGAGAAACTCAATTTGAAGAGGTTTTTTTAAAAAAAAGTATTTGATAAAACCCTATAGTCACATCCTTTTTTTAAAAGAATACATTCTATAGGGTATATTTTATGAAATTTTAGTATTGCTGGATGGTGTCCATTGTAATCAGAGTTATAAATTAAGCATCATCATAATGGCGAGTAAAAATGAGAGGACTTTAAAAGAACCCAAAGTTGAGTTCGTACTCTTCTTCATCATTTGAGAATAGTTTTTAAAATCATAATCCTTAATTACTTATATTTCCAGCTTTTTCAATATTGAAAACAAAAAAAATCCTTATTGTATTCCTTGTAAAAAAGCTATAAGTTCATTCTTTGACAGATTTGCTTGTTCGAAAACCAAAGCTTTTGTTATTTCACTATCTTCTGTATATAGTCTGATTTGATCGATTATATCCACTTCCCCGTTACGGTCATGAGTTATGAACGGGATAATTTTCTTGTTCTCAAATGAATTTTTAGATAAGAATGTTCTTACTACCGGAGGGAATGTATTACTCCAGTTAGGGAAAACTAAAAACATAGTACTATAGATACTCAAATCCACATTAAATTCTTTATATTCTGGTACTAATAAGTTATCAATTTCATCATGATATCTTTCCCAGAATCGATCGTGATCGTTAGGGTACGGGATAACTGGCTCTAGTTTTACTATATCAATATTTAGTTGTTCTTTAAACAAAGGAATTAGTGATTCTATGTTTCCAGTGTATGAGTAGTAAACTAGTAAGTTTTTCTTTTTAATCATTTTTATCAATCTCCTAATATTTATATAATTTTTTTGTCTTGTCATTGTTAAATGTATCAGGTTTTCCATTTAAACAATAAAGTATTTCACTTTAGAGTTATACTAAGCTTGCTTTTTTGTGAACTATTGAGCTAGAAACACAAAATTACGATAAACAAGGAAGATATTTGTACTTCAATTTATTTCAAAATCATCAGCTAAAATACTGAATATTTGATGATCTTCCCATGCTCCATTAATTTTTACACCTTTGCGTTCTATTCCTTCTTTTTGAAATCCTGCTTTTTCCAATACTCGCATGGAACCAATATTATCGAGCATTGCTCCTGCTTCGATGCGATGAAGCTTTAACTCGTTAAATGCGTATTTGACAGCAAGTTTTACTGCTTCAGTAGTATATCCTTTTCCATTCCATTCTTGATCTAGACGATACCCTATCATACATTTTTGTACAGGACCCCTACCTACATGAAATAACGAAACATCACCTATTAGTTTTGCACCATCCATTAAGAATATTCCGAATGTATAATTTTCATCTTTTTCCATCCGTGTCTTTAATGATCCAATATATTCTTTAGTTGTATCAATAGTGTGTTCTTTATCATCAAAAATTGGGGAACGCTTTTGAAAGAAATCGCGATTGCGTTCTTGAAAATCTAATAAAATTTCTGCGTCTGTTTCCTCGAAGAAACGGATAAATATTCTATCTCCATTCAAATTCATTGGTATTTGCTCCTCACTTCTCATATTTATTTTTCCATCTCCATATCCTTCAAGATTAGAATAGAAGTTCTTATTAAAGCAAATCGGTTCAAGAATATTGAATTTATGCCATCTTCTTGTACTTTTGCTCTTTATGAGATTATCTTCTTCTCTTGCGCGGTATTTTTGCTATTTTTTTCACTAACTTTACCATTAATATCTGAATGAATATTTGCTAATCACTATTGTGACTATTTGTTTAAGTCTCTTACGAATAAAAATCATCCCCAAATTAATTATCAATATAATGATTAATCGCCATATTTTGCTCTTTCAGCCATGACTTCTTGTTCGTAGATTTTTCTTTCTAGATACTCATTCTTTCTATCATACTCAGTTTCAAGATCTTTTAAAGCGCTATCATATCGATCCATATTAGTTTTATGGCGGTTATCTAAATCTTTGCTTCTACGCAAATATGTGTCTTCAAGTTTATTAAAACTACTCTCTAAATCTTTTTCGATTTTATACAAAGTATTTGCCTCCTCCACGCTTACAATTCTTCTTTGAGAAAAGTAAGTCATGATTTGATCAAAACCAGCTGGCTCACTATTCAAAACTTTATACATAGGATGTTTTTTTAAAATCAAATTAAGATCCTTAAGTTTCAGTTTATATAAACCAATCGACGCATCAAAATAATCTACATTAATTTTATAGTCTTCCTTACGCTTTTGGTTTTCCTCTTTTATTTTATCTAATCGCGAATTTCCCATTAAATATCTTAGTCTATTATATCGTTTGTGATATACAATCAATCCTATAACTGATGAGTAAAGACCGATTACAAATATATGAATAGTAGCTATAAAACTGTATGACTCTAAAGCACTGATAAACTCAATTACTCCTTGATTATAGGGGTCTATTAAATAAAAAGTAGTTAACAGTTTTAATATAATAAATGATACTAAAGCTAAAACTGCTAAAACCGGGCTCATAAGTAAGATTGCCACGCTATGTAGCCCTCCTTCTTCAGGTAGAATTGGCCATGCCAATAGCAAAGGGACGATAAGTGCCCCTATATAAAACCCTATATAAATACTTCTTTCAGGTCCAATATTTGGTAGTCTAACGTATTCAGAAAACCAACTAATCTCTTCAGATAGAACAGGAAAAAGATATGGCTCAACAACAAAAAAGAAAACCAAGACCGACAAAGCATAAATCAAAATATAGATAATCTTCATACCAAGATATAGTTTAATATCTCGCTCTTTTTTTGCTTCCGTTTCAGGAAGAAGATTTGGATACTTAATTTCTTTCTTTTGCAGTTCGATTTTTTTAATCTCTGCCTTAATATCGTAAATTTTATGATAGTCTTTATAAATCTCTTTTAATTGCTCATAATCGCTCATAATCTATCCTCTAAATTCTTTCTAATTCTATTTGCTGTTTGTATGTCCGAATACGATAATTGTCTTTCTTCTATTTTATCTAAACGATTTATTAAAAGTTCAACATTTTGATTTTTTTTGTACGATAGTTTCATATAACTATCTTTTAAATCCTGATTATACACTTTTACAGTAGCTTTATATTTTGCATTGATTCTGGATATTTCTTCGTTATATCTCTCAAGTTTATCAGAGATAGAGATATGTAATTTTTCCAAAGTGTCATTGTACTCACTCTGTTTTTTCATATTTATTCCTATATTCAAAGCATATCTAAGTGATGTCTCAGGATTTTCACTATAAGTTTCAATCATCCCATCGATAATCTCTAAATCCTTAAACTCATCAACAACAATATTATTCTTTTCAATTTGTTCATTAAATTTCTTAATCAAATTTTCATTGTGGTTGATATCACTTTTATTTATAGTTTTAGAGTTAGACTTATCCCCAGAAATTCTCTTACGTATTTTTCTGAAACTAGGACATAAATCTACCAACATCTTTTTAAAAGGATAAAGGACTAGAAAAACTATATTTATAATGGTTATATATGCAAGACTAATAACTACTACTAATATTGCAATATTCATTACTTCTTCCAACTTTATAAGGAAAAGGTCATTGAATTCATGAAATACGGAAATTATATATATAACTATGTAAGCCACGACAACCATAAATCCAATGAAAAATTGAAAACTGATATGTTCATATTGTTTTTTAAGAGCGTTAAACAAATTATTTACTGTAGATTCTTTAAAATTCTTAATAACAAAAATAGATGTTAAAAATATAAAACCAAACACTAATATATATGCTAAATATTCAAACTCCACATATTTTACTTGATTAGGGAATCTTTCTCCATATATTGGTAGAAGTCCATATAATGCAAAAATGCTTATAAGAATAGATAGTAATAAAAAGATTTTTTCAAGTTTCCACACTTTGTTTTTGTAATGTGAATCTTTCATATAATCCAGTTTCAATAATGGACTATTGTTATCAACTTCTTCTTGTAGCATTATAGACCTGTTCTCAAACTTTCGTTTTTCAGCCAATAACTTTCTAAGTTCCTTTAATTGTTCTAAATCCGTCATTATATACATACCTCCAAATATTAGATTAGTCCATTTCTTATGTCTTTTTCAAACAGTTAAAGACTACACTGCTATAAAAAAGTAGGACTCAAATCCCCCTCTCTATGCTAGAAATGAGGATATTTAGACATCATTACTAAATATAGTATAGTGCTTGCTCAAATAAAAGTAAATAGGTTAGTTGGTATTAATTTAATAGATTAAAAAATTTGTAATTCTCACGCTTTGGACTTTTAAACACTTTCGCTCTTGCTTAAGAATATTTTTTTCATCTATTTATAATACTTATACATTGAGTCTTTGCTTACCCATCCTGTTTCATCTATTATGTCTTTTCTCATAGTTTTGAATCCTTTCGGAGAACACTTTTCATGATAGACTTGACACATATCTTTTAATTGTTGTATGCCTAGTTTTATTCCAAACAAAAACCGAGGAATGATTCACCGCTATATTTAGAAGTGTATAGATTCCTCGGAACAGGTTACTATTGGTGCGGTTGATGGGATTTGAACCCACACATCCGTTGGATACTACCCCCTCAAGGTAGCGCGTCTGCCATTCCGCCACAACCGCATTACTTAAGGAATAAATCCTTAAGTTTTTTTATTTGAATAATTTGGCAAGTTCGCCACCAAATAGTGGCACAAATCCTAATCCAAATGCGAATAGGAATTGCAAGAATGTTAAATGAACATTCGTTTTAAATAAATCGTTGATCCCAGGAACAAATAAAACAATCAACAATAATATCATACCAAATAATGTTGAATAATTCACTAACTTATTTTCAAATAATTTCATTTTGAAAATTGTGATTGTTTCGCTTCTTGCGCTGTATGTTCTTAATAGTTCACCTATGATGATTGTGATGAATGCGAATGTCGTTCCATAGTAGTTTCCTTCAGCCACACTGACACCTTTACCAATCATAAAATGCCCGATAAGATATGATGTTAATACTGCCGCTGCTAAGAATACACTTTGAAAAGCAATTGCAATTCCCATTTTACGATCAACAATACTTGCGTGTGGATCAATTGGTGGCTGATCCATAATTCCATCTTCCTTTTTCTCAAGTCCTAATGCAAAGGCAGGGAAGCTGTCTGTTACTAAATTAATCCATAGAATTTGGATTGGTAGCAATGGGCTTCCAAATCCAAAGACCATCGCTGTGAAAATTAACAATACTTCACCAACATTACAACTAACCAAGTAGCCAACAAATTTACGAATATTACTAAAGATGACACGACCTTCTTCTACAGCATCGACAATCGTTGTAAAATTATCATCCATTAATACCATATTTGCTGCTTCTTTGGAAACATCAGTACCTGTGATTCCCATTGCAACACCAATGTTTGCTTGTTTTAAGGCTGGAGCATCATTGACACCATCACCAGTCATACTTGTAATTTCACCAGTCTCTTGAAGTGCTTTAACAATCATCACTTTATGATTCGGTGAAACACGTGCAAAGACATTCGTGATTTTAACAATATCTAATAATTCGGGGTAACTTAAGCGATCAATCTCTTCCCCACTAATAGCTTGTTCTGAACCTTGGATAATTCCCAGTTCTTTTCCAATTGCAGTAGCTGTGATTTTATGGTCTCCCGTAATCATAACAACGCGCATACCTGCTTTATGGCATACTTTAATTGCTTCTTTAACTTCTTCGCGAGGGGGATCAATAATTCCAACCAACCCTACAAAGATTAAATCATTCTCACTTTTTAAGATATCATAATTGTCTTCTAATTCTTTATATGCAAAGCCTAAAACACGTAAGGCTTTGCGAGCCATTCCTTGATTAGCAAGTTCAACAGTTTTAATAAACTGATCATCAATTGGTTTTACTTCATCATTAATCAAGTAATATTTACAAACTTTTAACAATTGATCAGGAGCGCCCTTGGTAAATAATTCTTGATTGCCTTGAACCTTGTGAACAGTACTCATAAGTTTACGAGTACTATCAAATGGATACTCTTCAATTCTTGGAAATTGTTGCTTCAATTGTTTATGGGTGTTGCCATTTTTATGAGTAAGTGTAATTAACGAAAGTTCAGTAGGATCGCCAATCAATGATTCTTTATGAATCGAAGCATCATTACATAACCCACCAATTAATGTTAGTTTATCAATATTGACGTTTTTGTCTTTTATTTCACCATCAAAATGATATCCAACCCCTGTTACTTCAACAATTTTAACATTATCAAATATTCTCGTTACAACCATTTTATTTTGCGTTAATGTTCCTGTTTTATCACTTGAAATTACTGTTGTGCTTCCAAGTGTTTCAACAGCACTTAGTTCTTTTACAATTGCGTTCTTTTTCGCCATCTTGCGCATTCCTAAAGCCAGAACAACTGTGATAACAGTTGGTAATCCCTCTGGGATTGCAGCGACCGCTAAACTAACACTTACTAAAAATAGATCTAGTACATCAAAATTATATAATAATCCAACACCAAAAATAATGATTACAACAACAACACTTATGATTCCGAGCTGTTTGCCTAATTTATCAATTTTCTTTTGGAGAGGAGTCATTTCGTCTACAACCTCATTTAATAGATCGGCAATATTCCCAATTTCAGTTTCCATCCCTGTTTCTGTGACTATCCCAACCCCGCGACCATAGGTTACGATGGTCGACATATATCCCATATTAATTCTGTCTCCAATAGGAATTTGTTCTTTTAGAACAACGGAAGCATTTTTATCAACGGGAACACTTTCTCCAGTTAACGCAGACTCATCCACTTTCAAATTGATTGTTTCAATAAGACGTAAATCGGCAGGAATATAGTCACCAGCTTCAATCAACACAACATCACCGGGTACTAATTCAAATGAATCAATATCTTCTAATTCGCCATTCCGTATTACTTTTGCGCGTGGGGCACTAATGCTTTTCAATGCACTAACAGCATTGGTTGCTTTTCGCTCCTGGAAAACACTAAGACTAATATTAAGAACTACAATCGATAAAATAAAGATACCATCTGTATATTCGTGGCTAGCAATCATGCTGATTACAGCTGCTGCAATTAACAACAAGTTTAAAAATTGGGTTACTTCACCCAATATCATTTTAAATAATGTTTCACCTTTTTTTTCAAGTAAACGATTTTCACCAAATGTTTTACGATTAGCAAGTACCTCTTTAGACGACAAGCCATGATCACTTGAAACGCTAAACTTCTCTAATACTTCCGTAACATCTTTTGAGTATCCATTCATATTATCACCTATTCTTATTATATCATATTAGAAAAATGAAAACCGATGAATCGGTTTTCATTTATTTAAAAGTCCCACTCTTTTGGTTTATCATCTTTTGATTCATTCTCATCATCACTCGCAATCCATTCAGAGGTTACTGCTGGTTTGTAATTCGCATTTAGAATGTTGGAATCATTTAAAATCCCTTTGGGCATGACACGAATAACTTTTGTTCCAGCGATGAGATCATGAAGACCACGACCATCCTCTCTGGTAATCATCATAATTAATGAAATAAAAATCAGTACATATATTGCATAAATAAATATTGCAAATAATCCATATAATGTAACGCTAACATACATCAAAAAAGAGGTCGGAACAACATAGTATTTTGTCCAGTTTTGAACTGCGCGAATTAAATGAATAATCATTTTAGGATTGCTACCATCTTCTTTAATAACTTTTACATTCATAATTTTTTTACCCAGAGTTTGGCCATTCATTTTAGCTGGCACAAAACCAAAATAAAGAATCCCCATAACCAACCCAAGAATTCCCGATGAGATTGTAAATATAATAAACTCTGGGGATGGGTCTAACTCCAAACTTTGTGAAAGAATTAATGAGATTGGGTCATCTATCCCCAAACTAAACATTAAGATTCCAGAAGGTATAATTGATATAAAAAATAAAAAAATCAAATCTAAGATTGCAGCGCCAATACGTTCACCTGAAACTTTTTCTAATTGATTCATCATGTCATCTCCTTATTTTACTATATAATTATACAATTGTTTTATTCTTCAAACAAGGACAAAATTGTCCTAAATGGTAATTCAAAATAATGAAAATATGAAAAGAGTTTTCAAAATCAAGAATCATTTCCTAGGTTTTCGAATAAAGAATCGTGGCACAATATCAATTACTTCTTGATAATCAGGTTTGTTTTTCAATAATTTTTGTTCCATTTTTGGAACACTATAGAAATTAAACAATAACAACATCGCAATCATTCCAAAACTGTTGATTAGTTGGAAGCCTGTAGCCAATGAAGCAACAAAAACACCAACCCAAAATAGTACTTCCCCAAAATAATTTGGATGTCTTGAGTATGCCCATAATCCAGAACGAATCGAGGTATTGTTTTCTTGTAATTTATGGTTCCGACGCTGTGCATCACTAATTAAAGAAATCATTGCAGCAACAATCATAATGATTGATCCAATATAAATAAAGATTGGAATAGTTACCACACTATTTAATAAAACATAGATTGGAAACAGTCCGAGAAAGACAATCAAAGTTGGAAATAAGTGGATTCCTAAAAAACTAACAATCCAGTAATACTGTTTTGTTTTTTGTCGAAACTCTTGATAGCGAAAATCTTCATATCCAAATCCTGTAAAGTCAATCAACCAATTCCTTGTTAATCGAATAGCCCAAATGAACACGCCAAACAAAACAATGAAGTGCTCTAATTCAAATGCCGATAAGTTCCACATCCAAAACAATACAATGATTGGGGGAACTACGCTCCAATATGGATCATAAAGACTAGAATTATTGATGATTCTACTTCCCAAAAAAATGATTATAGTAGCAAATACATCCAGTAATAATGTTGTTAAAAGTAACCCTATAGAATACTGTTTTATGAAAAGAAATACAGTAGCTGTTAAGAGAAGTGTTGCTCCATACATAAAACTGGTTAAATGCAGTGATTTACTTCGTAACATAGTTTTTTATCCTTACAATCAGTATTGTTACACTATGGAAGATTAAAATCGCTAGAAGGCCTAAAAGAATCATTGTTACCGTGTATAAAATTTGATTTATTTCAATAATAAATTGAAATGGACTACCATTTCCATAATTTAGTAACATAAAATCTTGATCAAGTATTGTGTTGACAATAATTGCCATCACCATAAAAATAACAGATACAATGTATGCTTCTCTTAATTTAGGAAAAGTAATTTTGTATAACCCACTACGTAGCAAGTATATTGGAGCAAGAATCATCAGTCCGTGAAATACAAAACTTAAATATGGTAAGAAATTATCTTTAACAAGAGCCCAATTATCGGTTTCACCAATAATATTGACAGGATATAATAACGCAATAAATCCACCAATTAGGACAGTTGCATACGCAGCCGGATAGATAAATTGTTTTACTTTTTCTGATTTTACGAAAGCAATCAAAGGATACATATAAAGAGGTAAACTACAAAGATGAAATGGCAAGTGATTCTGTGGATAATTTCCAGTTTTTACCCAAAGAAATACAATCTTAATAGATTCTAAAACTAAAAATAGCACTGCAAATATTATTAGTATGCGTTCTTTTCTAGGTTGGTATTTTTCAAGTAACCACAATCCAATAATCACTAATGTTACAACGATAATAAGTCCTGAAATATGCTTTGTTCCGAATAATGCTGCGCTTAATAACATGTTGTATTCAACTCCTTTTATTTGGTATAGCTTTTTTTATTATATCAAATAATATTGAGTTTTCAAAAAAGAAAATAAAAAAGGTAAGACAAGGTCTTACCTATAATAACAATAACATTTCGCGAATTAATTTACAGGCTACTGCTGTAGATACTCCTGATGGGTCATATGTTGGAGACAATTCTACAATATCAGCGCCAACAATATTTAATCCTTTCAATTGTATCAATGCATTCAGTAATTCTTTAAAAGATACTCCCCCTGGTTCTGGAGTTCCTGTTCCACTCATGATTGAAGGATCTAGCACATCTAGATCAAGTGTAATATATATTGGATAATCTTTAATCTCTGAAATAATCGAAGATACAGTATCGACAGTGAATTGTTCAATATAATGATTGTTCTTTGCAAAGATGAACTCTTCTTTCAAACCTGAGCGAATTCCGAATTGATAGATTCGGTTCGGACCTATCATATCTGAAACGCGTTTAATTACTGTCGCATGAGATAATTTTTCACCTACATAGTCATTACGTAAATCTGTATGAGCATCAAAGTGAATAATACGAAGTTCTGGATATTGTTCATATACTGCTTGAATGGATGGTAAACTAACAAGATGTTCGCCACCAATCATCATGATTTTTTTTTGATCAGTAATTACATTCTTAATATCGTTGTGGATATTGTCTAATGTTTGTTTGGTATTTCCAAAGATAATTTCGCTATCCCCACTATCATAGATATTTCGGTCTTCTAGATCTTCATTTTGATAAGGTGAGTATGTTTCAATTCCATCGGAATCTAAGCGAATCACATTGGGAGCGAAACGAGTTCCAGGACGAAATGAAGTTGTGCCATCAAATGGTGCTCCTAAGATAACAACATCGCTTTCTTGATACGTTTTGTCAGCTCCAATAAAATAAAGTTTATTCATGATTCAGTTCCTCTTTTACATATGTTGGCAATTGAAATGCACCATGATGGAGGTCGCTATTATAATATTTTGTTTTTAGGTAAAATGCTTCCCATACTTTTGGTTTGTGGTCTTTGATAGGGTGATATTTTTTTGAAGCGAATCCAAATAACCATAATCCTGAGGGATATGTTGCTTGATGAAACATATATACTTCTGCGACTGGGAATTTACTTTTTATTTTACTGTGTGCTCGTTTCATTTCATGACGATATTGTTCAAAGTATGGTGACTCATGTTGGTTGATTAAAATACCATCTTCACTTAATATACGATAACAATCGTCGTAAAATGCATGACTAAACAACCCTTCCCCAGGTCCGATTGGATCAGTAGAATCAACTAAGATTAAATCGTATGAATTTAGTCCTTTGTTTGCAACAAACGCCAATCCATCTTCAAAAAACAGATGGATACGAGAATCCTTTGATAAAACATTTGCTGTTTGTGGCAAATATGTTTCACACAAACGAACGACACGTTCATCAATTTCAACCATATCAATTGTTTCAATATGAGGATATCGAGATATTTCACGAGCTGTTCCCCCATCTCCGCCACCAATAATCAATACTCTTTTGATATCTGGGTTTACGGCTAGAGGGATATGGGAAATCATATCATGGTATACAAATTCATCTTTTTCTGTAACCATCATTAATCCATCTAATGTGAAGAATGTCCCAAAAGTCTCCGATGTATAAAAATCAATTTTTTGAAACGGGGTTTGTTCCGATAAAATGTGTTTTGTATATTTAATTGAAAACTGACAATCGTCAGTCCAATTTTCTGTATATAGTTTTTTACTCATTTTCATCCTCCTTTAAAACTTTTAGAAATATTTCACCATTTTGAAATGAACCGACAACTTGATTTCCATATTGAATCAAATTTAAGTAATGTTGAATCACTTCTTCGGTAATAACTTCTCCTGGAATAACCAAAGGAATCCCTGGTGGGTAAACCATAATTTGATCTGCAGAGATACGGTTGACCGCTTTATGAATAGGAACAAAATTGCTTTGTGTAAAAAAAGCATCACGAGGTGTCGTTTTAATCACGGGAAGTGGTAAAATAACAACTTCATTTTTAAGTGGAGCATTGCCAGCAAAACGCGTAGATAATGCTGCCATTGCCTTAACCAATGCTTCAATACTTGCTTTGGAATCGCCAATACTTATGATTGCTAAAACAACTAATGTCTCCCCAACTTCTAGTTGAATATTAAAATCTTTTTTTAACAAATCGTATACTTCAAATCCTGTAATTCCAAGTTGTGATACATCTATTAGAAGTTTAGATTTATCATGATGATATTGTTCATGATTATACATGTGTTCTTTTTTTACAACGCTAATATTTGGTATATTTGATAGTTGTTCAATAGCATAATCACTAAGATTTGAAACAGTCTGCATTAAGGAAGGATTATTCGCTAAATTATATCTTGCAGCATCTAATGAAGCCATTAGTAAATAACTCGCACTTGATGTTTGCATAATATTAATTACACTTCTAACTTTATGTTTGGATATGCGTCCCTCGTTATGTAACAATAATGAACTTTGCGTAAAGGATCCACCAGTTTTATGAACACTAATAGTTGCCATATCAGCCCCATATTTCATTGATGGTTTCCCGAAATCCTCATTAAAATAGAAATGCGTACCATGTGATTCATCAACAAGAACAATCATGTTTTTTTGATGGGCATAATCAATGATGGTGTCAATATTAATAGAGAATCCATAATAGGTTGGAGACAATAGCAAGATTGCTTTTGCATCAAGATTTTCATCTATCGTTTTGATTGTGTCTTCAATGGAAACTCCATGGGAGATTCCGATTAACGGATCGATCTCTGGTTGAATATATACGGGATTGACTCCTGATAACACTAGACCGTTGATTGCTGACTTATGAATGTTTCTCGGTAAAATCAATTTTTCACCAGGATTACAAGCTGATAAAATCATATTTTGAACTCCAGCAGTACTCCCGTTAACAATAAAAAAGGCGTTATCAGAATAAAATAATTCCGCAGCTAATTCTTCAGCTTCTTTAATGACACCTACAGGATTACTTAAATTGTCAAGTTCTTTCATTGAATTGATATCAAGTTTTAAAACATTCTCACCAATATAGTCTCTGAATTCAGGTAAGATACCTTTTCCTAATTTATGCCCGGGAACATCAAACGCAACCGGGTTGCTGTGTGCGTATTCCATCAGAGCCGATAATAAAGGTGTGTGTCCTTGATTACTTTTCATAAATGTTTTTTCCATAATAAATTTCTTTCATTTCATTTTCTAAGTTACTTAGCAACTCATTTTGACGGGTTTCACTTAGAGATGATGCTTTTTTACCGAATAAGTAGTTATCTAATTTCAATGTTTTAAGCATCATTTTTGTATGAAAGATATTTTCCTGATAGACGTTGACATCAATTGTATTATATTTTTCGATGGTTTCTGTTTCAATATAGTCTTGGATTGTATCAAAATCATCATCGACAAAAACTTTTTTCCCGTTTGACAGTCTTGTAAATCCTCTTACCCGGAAATCGACTGTGATGATATCCGAATCAAAGCTCTCAATCAGATAGTCCAGAGATTTTAGTGGTGAAATTTCACCACAAGTTGATACATCAATATCAACACGAAATGTTGATATTCCTTTTTCTGGATGACTTTCTGGATAGGAATGCACTGTAATATGTGATTTATCTAAATGTGCTACAACATTGTGATTAATTGGAGATAACACTCCACGATTACAAGAATCGTCCAAAGCGAATACTGGAACTTCTTCTTCGCTAATCAAAATTGTAACACTAGCGCCTTGTGGTTCATAATCTTGTTTACTGATGTTCAATATATTTGCTCCAATATTTTTTGTTACTGTAGCTAAGATATCAGTTAGGCGTTTTGAATTATACATTTCATCAATGTATTCAATATATTCTTTTCGTTCTGCTTCTGTTTCGGTTATACAAACATCATAAATATTAAATGATAGAGATTTAGTAAGATTATTAAATCCGTATAATGCTAATTTCTCTGCCATCTCTAGTTACCTAAATATTGTTTTAAATCTTCAACTTTATTTAGGCGTTCCCATGGTAGATCTAAATCACTCCGACCGAAATGTCCATAAGCTGCAGTTTGTTTATATATTGGTTGTTTTAATTGTAATGCTGTAATAATTCCTTTTGGTGTTAAGTTAAATTGCTCATCTATTGCTTTAACGATAACCTCATCACTCACTTTTCCAGTATTAAATGTTTCTACCATAATGCTCATTGGTTTTGCAACACCTATGGCATACGATAGTTGAATTTCAATTTTATCAGCAAGTCCCGCTGCGACAATATTTTTCGCTACATACCTTGCAGCATACGCAGCTGAACGGTCAACTTTTGAAGGATCTTTACCACTAAAAGCACCACCACCGTGGCGTCCCATTCCCCCATATGTATCAACAATAATTTTACGGCCTGTAACTCCAGCATCACCATGTGGTCCACCCACGATAAATTGGCCAGTAGGATTAATGTAATACTTAGTATTTTCATCTAATAATTCAGAAGGGATAATCGGTTGGATTACTAATGAAAAAATATCATTGCGAATTTGTTCCTGTGTAACATCAGGACTATGTTGACTTGAAACAACAACAGCATCCACGCGAAGTGGTTTTCCTGATTCGTCAAATTCTACAGTTACTTGTGTTTTTCCATCAGGACGTAAGTAGTCTAATGTTTTATCTTTACGAACTTTTGTTAATTGTAGTGCTAATTTATGTGCCAATGTAATTGCAATTGGCATATAATCTTCAGTTTCATTTGTGGCATAACCAAACATGATTCCTTGGTCTCCAGCTCCTTGTTCAACAAATGTTCCTTCTCCTTCATTCACTCCTTGAGCGATGTCTGGAGATTGTGGATCAATTGCGACTAAAACAGCAAGATTTTCAGCATCAAATCCGTATTTTCCACGGTCATAGCCTATTTCCTTCACTGTTTCACGAACGATTTTTTGAACGTCAACATACGTTGTCGTAGTAATTTCTCCGGCTACCAATACCAAACCTGTTGTTACACTTGTTTCACATGCTACTCTTGCTTCTGGATCGTCTGCCAAAATAGCATCTAAAATTGCGTCACTAATTTGATCACAAATTTTATCAGGATGCCCTTCGGTTACACTTTCACTAGTAAAATATCTTTTCATAGTATTACCTCCTTGATTAATTGCATATATAATGTAACATTTTTGCAACAAAAATGCAATGGTTTTTATTACATTTATTAATATAATTGTTTAGTATTACTAAACTTAATTTTACCCGATTATTTTACAACACATATAGTATTATACTATATGTGTCAAAAGATATGAATTCTTTGGAAACTCAAAAAAATTGAACATCCCACAAAAAAGAGACACTACTTAAGTAATATCTCTTTTTATTCTAATATCAATAGTGAAATTAAAAATGTTGTAACATTTTATTCATTTAATTGTTCCACTCTATTCTGTTTGATTTGATATTTATAGTAATTTCACGTAATAATTTACATAGAAAATGTCATCGAAACTGGATGATGGTTGGAATATTCAAACCCTTGATCTGTTGTTTTGCATGAGAGAACCTTAATGTTTGGAGAAACGATAAAGCCATCAATAATGTATTCTCTCCCGTCACTTGATTGCATCGAGTTAATATTCGAATCAAGGACATGCTTAAATTTTGATTTTTGAAGTTCTTCGGGAAATGTTTCTAACCAAAATGGCGTATCTAATTTATGTAACGATTTATCCATTAAGTAGTTAAAATCTCCACCAACGATAATAGCGTTTTTACGCCCATCATATAACTCAAAAATATATGTGAGCATGTCATGAAATTGTTCTGTACGGAAAAGACCATTTTTATCATACGAGGATAAGTGAATATTAATAATATATAATGTTTTTTTGTTCACTTGGTATTGATTAATCATCATACATCTTTTTAAGAAAAAGATACTTTTAGGATAAGTTTCTCCCCCATCTAGTTGGTATCTAGTTGTTTCTAAAATTTGGTTTTTTGATAAGGTTAGTAATCCACTTTGTGTCCCGCCAAGAGGTTTATTTATTGGGAAGGGCACGTATTTTGCCTTATAATTATATGCGAATGTCGCATTATAAGCCAAGTTTTCAGTAGTAATATATTCAATTTGATCAATATTCGCGCTCCGTGCTGAGAGAATGTCCACTTCTTGAAGAAGCACAAAATCACTATCTAATGTCGTAATTGTATCAGAAATGGCAATCATATTATCAAAAACAAACTCTCTGCGTTCTTTTTGGATCAAACCTTGATTAATGCGGTTGATGTTTGTCTTTTTATCATGAGCACAATACCCAATATTATAAGTCGTAATTGTGTATTGATTTTTCTCTTCTTGGTCGTGAATGTTTCTTTTAATAATTGCAATCTCTTCTTTTTTTGGTTTGTACTCTGTCACAGTTAAGTAAAGAAACAATATTACAGCTGCAATAACAACAATTAAAACAGGAATCAATATATAGATCATATTTTTCCCTCCGTTCTTTTTTTGTGATTATACAGTTATATTATACTGACATTTTGGATATTTCGCAATTGAATAATTCTGTTGCCAAGTATGTGAAAAAAACTTGTTAAAATAAGAGTTTAATTAAAAAGGCTGAATTTCAGCCTTTTTGTTTGGTGTATTCTAAAAACACTTTATTTTCGAAGCCACCTTTTTCCATATTCTTTTTTATTCGAACTTTGTGGATGTCGAAAAGATCTAACTTGTGGGTGATAAGAATACAGTCTAGAACATCATAAATGTCTGCGAGTTCTTCAATCAATTCTTCTTGATTCGTTGTGAGAAGCAATTCTTGAGTTTCTTCAATAAGTTTTACTCTTAATGCTTTTTCAAATTCCTCTTCTGTTAGCGTTTTGATTTTAAAATCTAGATTATCTTCCAGTAAAATCTTTGGAATATTATCTCTTACTAGCTTGTGGTATTCGTTCATTCCGATTTGTCAACATAGTATTTATCAATCAAATGATTCTCGATTGCAAATTCTATGTTTCTCCTTTCTATGGCGTTCCGATTTTTTAAAAAGTGAAGTAATTTAAGATTTCTGTTTTTTAGTTTTGAAATCTCTGTTCTATTTGGAAGACGATTCGTTTTTTTACTGGTTATCACAAGATTCCAAATATCATCTTGACACATATAATTCCATGGAAAAACGTGATCAACAGTAACATCAGAAAGTTCAACAATTTCATCAGTATAAAAGTCAGAGAGTTTATCGTCGTAAAATTCAAGTAGTAAGGAGCGATATTTATTTAAATTACTACGCTTTATTACAGCGTTTGAAGATAACAAGACTTTTTTATAGATGTTTGGTGCATGATTATATTGTTCTAGTAACTGTGCCCATTTATTATTGAGTAGTTGAATTAGAATCATCCCATACTCTTGTAGTAACATAATATCATTCAGATTGAAAACCAAACGCTTATTTTTCTTATCAAGTTTATAAATAAGGACTCTTTCTTTTCCAACTTGTTTAAACTTGCTAGCAACATCACTGTTGCTTGCTGTTATAAAACGATGAATCATCCGCTCAAAATATTGAGGTCGATTCTTGAAAAAAAGTTCGACTTCGCTCCATGATTTTGGATTTTTAGTTTTTGTTTTGTTGTGAACCTGGTGATAATATTCAATCATCTCTTTCACAATTTGAAGCATAATTGGGTTTCTTCCCTGTGATAAGTCAAAATAGAAAGTCTGGTTCCAATAATATTTCATCATCTTTTGAACGATATCATACTGATAAACAACGACTCCATCGTCAAGGCTTTCGTACTTTCTATCGATTATAATGCATTCCAATATTGCTTTTCCCCAAGCTGGCTGATCTGAATTATCCGGATTCATTCCTTCAATAATTTTAATCCAATCACTAAAATATTGTTCCATATGCATCACCCAAGTGTATTATAGCAATTATTTACCAAAAGAAAAAGGTTGAAATGAATGTAGTAGTTTATAACTAATTCAATATTCAACCTTGTATTTTTAGATAATTCCTAGTTCTTTTCCAACTATCTCAAATTGTGTAATCGCGTAATCTAAGTCTGCGATTGTATGAGATGCGCTAATCATAACACGTAGTCTTCCAGTTCCTTTTGGAACAGTTGGGAAGACAATCCCTGAAACATATACACCATTTTTTAATAAAGCTTTACTAAATTCCATCGTTTTTGCTTCGCTACCAATGATAACTGGTGTAATTGGGGTTTCACTTTGCCCAGTGTTGAAACCTAATGTTCCAAGTTTTTCTTTGAAATATCGTGCGTTACTCCATAATTTATTTGAAAACTCTTCACTTTCCATCAACATTTTAACACTTTCAATTGTTGCACCTGTAGCTGCGGGTGGTAATGCTGTTGAAAATAATAGTGGACGTGCACGATGTGATAACCATGTTTTGGTTTCTTGTTTACTAGCAACATACCCACCAACAACACCGATTGCTTTTGATAATGTTCCAATAATAAAGTCAACACGACCATGTAACCCAAAATGATCGACAGTTCCGCGTCCACTCTTTCCTAATACTCCACTACCATGTGCATCATCAACATAAGTCATTGCGTTATATTCTTCAGCAAGTTCAACTATTTTTGGTAATTTTGCTAAATCACCATCCATGCTAAATACACCATCTGTGATAATAAGTACATTACGGTATTGATCTCTTTTTTCTTTTAAAATAGATTCTAATTGTTCCATATCTGAATGTTTAAATACGGCGCGATCTGCTCTACTAAGACGGACTCCGTCAATAATAGATGCATGATTGAGTTCATCACTGATAATTAAGTCGCCTTTTTCAACAATTGCTTGGATGGTTCCGATATTACAGTTCAGTCCAGATTGGAAGCACATTACTGCGTCTTCATGTTTGAATTCTGCAAGTAAATCTTCTAATTCACCAATTAAATCGTAGTTTCCAACAATCGTACGAACAGCTCCAGCCCCTGCGCCATATTTATTTACAGCATCAATTGCAGCTTGTTTCACACGTGGATGATTTGCAAGCCCTAAATAGTTATTACTTGATAAGTTTACCACATTTTCCTTACCATTTAAGGTAATACGATTGTCACATGGACCTTCATTTACAGGAAGTTCACGGTAAACACCATCTTGTTTCAATTCTGCGATTTTATCTTTTAAATATGTTAATTCATGATTTTTCATTTTTATTCCCCCGGTACTAATACGATTTTTCCACTATTACCACTACCCATAATTTCCATTGCTTCATGGATTTTACTCATAGGCATGACATGAGTAATAATTTTATCTAAATCCAATGATTGATTATCAATCAATTCTTTCACTTGATACCATGTGTCATAAATTCTTCTTCCGACAACACCATATACTTGTATTCCTTTAAAAACAACATCCGTTGCTAGATCAATTTCAATATCTTTTGTCGGAATTCCAAGAAGGCTAATTGCGCCACCAGCTTTGACATATTTGAATGCTTGTTCAATTGCGTATTTATTCCCACTAAATTCTCCAATGACATCTGCTCCTCGATTATTTGTTTCTTCAAATACTCGAGCAATAACATCTTCCTTTAGAGGATTTATAACAACATCAGCACCAATTTCTTTAGCCAAATTCAAACGATATTCATTCACTTCAATTGCTATAATTTTTTTTGCGCCATATGCTTTTGCAACATTAACACCCATTAATCCAATTGGACCACATCCGACAACAACAACATCTTTTCCTTTAATTGGAAAATGTGCCATTGTGTGAACTGCATTACCTAGTGGCTCTTGCACACTCAAGTGTAATGGATTAGCATCTGGACTGTTCACAAAACAATTCATTGCAGGAATTTTTACATATTCAGCAAAGCATCCATCTGTGTCAACTCCAATAATTTTTGTATTTTCACAAATATGTCCTTCACCACGTAAACAAAATTCGCAAGTTCCACAAATAATATGTGTTTCTGCGCTTACAATATCGCCAATTTTTACTCGTGTAACATCGGTCCCGATTTTAATGATTTCGCCACTAAACTCATGACCAGCTGTAAACGGTAATTTCAATCTTTTCTTTGCCCAATCATCATATGAATAGATATGATAATCTGTACCACACACACTTGTGTGATGAACCTTTATTAAAACTTCATGTACATCTAAATCGCTAGGTATAGGTTTTTTTGTTATTGTCAGTCCTATTTCTGGTTTGTCTTTTACAACAACTGTCATCATCTTGTTCTCAAAATTTTCCATTGAAATACTCCTTTATCATTCGTTAAAAACGCTTACATACGGACTTATTATAACACAATATAATTAAAAGTATAGTTCTTTTAATAATTTCCTAATTGTGGATAATACCCCATAAAAAAAATGACAAAATAGTCATTTTTTTCACTACATCGAAATAGGATAGGCCCCTACCCCTAAGATTTCTTTCCTATAAAAGTCAATACGTGTCTTTTATACAATCCACCATATTCCTAATCCGCTATTTAACAACTAATATTATCCACCTTTTCAGAGATTATTTCAAGTGCTTTTTTGTATTTTTCCTTGATTCTATTAAATTATAATAGTTCATTTGGAATTTTTGAGGCTCGTTTATAATTTTGTTTACTATGATAATCATCAATTGAATAATTAGATGCAATTTCTGTCAATCATAAATTACATTAGAATACCTCTATATCCATATCTCCTCAACAAAAGATTACGAAAGAAAAAGGCATCCAAATAGATGCCTTAGATTAGAAAGTTTCGCTAACTGTTTTTGCTTGCATGTGTAATGGTAAGTAATCTGGTCCTCCTGCTTTTGAATCTGTACCAGACATATTAAATCCACCAAATGGTTGGTACCCAACAATTGCTCCTGTACATTTTCGATTAAAGTATAAATTTCCAACATGGTATTCTTCGCGTGCTTGTTCAAGATGTGCACGATTATTTGATATAACAGCACCTGTTAGACCGTATTCAGTGTTATTAGCAACTGCGATTGCTTCATCAAATGAAACAACTTTGGTAATTGATAGAACTGGTCCAAAGATTTCTTCTTGCATGATTCTTGCTTGTGGATCAACATCATAAAAAACGGTTGGTTGAATAAAAAATCCTTGTGTATCGTCTGTTTTTCCACCAGTTAATAGTTTTGCTTCTGTCTTCCCAATTTCAATATATTGTGAGACTTTGGCAAATGCTTTTTCATCATTAACAGGTCCCATAAAATTATCATAGTTTGAAGGGTCTCCTAATGTCAATTTCTCTGTTTTATCTTTTACCATTTCAACGACTTGGTCATAAACGTCTTGATGGATGATAGCGCGTGAACAAGCACTACATTTTTGGCCACTAAATCCAAATGATGATTTAACAATTGATTCTGCTGCCAATTCTAAATCAGCATCATTGTCCACGATAATTGCATCTTTTCCACCCATTTCAGCAATGACACGTTTTAACCATATTTGTCCTTTTTGAACTTTAGATGCTTCGTGGTATATTGTTTGTCCGACAATCTTACTACCTGTAAAACTGATGAATCTTGTTTTTGGATGTTGTACCATGTATTCTCCAATTTCTGGTCCATCACCAGGAATAAAATTGACAACACCTTTTGGCATTCCTGCTTCTTCTAATACTTCCATAAACTTATAAGCAATAACCTGAGTAGTAACAGCCGGTTTCAATAACACTGTATTTCCAGCAACAATTGCTGCCGTTGTCATTCCCGCAAGAATCGCTAACGGGAAATTCCAAGGGGTGATTACTGCTGCAACACCAAGTGGAATATATCTAAATTCATTACGTTCTAAATTTCGTCTAGATAAAATACTTTTATCAGATTCTTCTAATTGCAACATTTGACGCCCGTAATATTCTAAGAAGTCGATTGCTTCAGCTGTGTCAGCATCAGCTTCTGGCCAAGGTTTTCCTGCTTCTTTTGTCATCAATGCGCTAAATTCCATTTTGCGTTTACGAATAATTGCAGCTGATTTAAACAATACATCAGCACGTATTTTTGCAGGGACTTTTTTCCATTCTTCAAAACGTTTCAATGCTACTTGCATTGCTTTTTCAGCATGTTCAATACTTGCTTGATGAATCGTCCCAATAATGATTTGTTTGTTAGCGGGATTGACAGATTCATACACACGATTTGTTTTGATTCTCTCCCCATCGATTATCAATGGATAATCTTCTCCTAAATATTCCTCAACTGTTTGTAAGCCTTGACGGAACAGCTCTTTGTTTTCCTCTTTTGTAAAATCTACTAATGGTTCTGTTTTATAACTATAAATTGCCATGATTCATCCTTTCTAAACAACACTTGTTTCGTATGCTGTTTCACCTTGATTTTTGAATCGATCAATATATAAGTCTGTAATGTCAATTGATAATGGTTGTTGCAAAATAATTTCACTCAATAACAATCCTGTAACAGGTGCAAACATAAACCCATGTCCACTAAATCCACATGCCATATAGAACCCAGGTAATTCCTTTGTTCCACTGATAATCGGTTGTCGATCAGGTGACAAATTGTATGATCCACCCCATTGTCTTACAACACGTAAATTACCTAATGGTGGTAAAAGCGTTGTTGCAGTTTTGCTCATTTCATCTAAGAATTGATGAGTACTTCTCGTATCGTGATCATGAGCAACAAGTGGATTACTTCTTCCCATGATAAAACTACCATGAGGAACTTGCTGACAATAGATATTTTTAGAGAAACTTATGACCATTGGTCCTTGTATTTTCTCAACAGGTTCTGTCACTAAAATTTCATGATTTTCCGAATAAACCGGGATATCAATTCCTGCAAGTAGTCCTACTTCTCTACTATACCCTCCTGCTGCATTTACAACTTGGTTTGTCAAAACTTCACGATGTTCTGTGATTACTTTTTGAATCTGATTATTTTCAACTACAATATCTAATACTTTTTCGCGATAAAAGAATTGAACTCCTAATTTCTTAGCAGCATTAAAATATGCATCTGTCATTAAAAATGGGTTTAGATGTCCATCTGTATGGCAGAATGTAGCACTAATAATAATGTCTGGGTTTAGATGAGGAACGATTTTCAATGCTTCTTCTTTTGTTAGTTTCTTTGCTGGAATTCCAACACTGTTTTGGAGTTCAACATTTTTTGTGAATTGGGCATCCTCTTCTTGAGTGGTTGCTACAATTAAGTATCCTTCTTGTTTAAATTCAACGTCTCTGTGATATTCTAATGTATCTTGAGCATGTTCAAAGAAATCAATGCTCATCTTTGCAAGTTTACAATTCATAAGTGTTCCCCATTGTTGACGAACACCTGCACCACAACGACCCGTTGCGCCACCTGTCATATAATTATCATCAAAAACAACGATATCCTTTACTCCCTTTTTTGCTAAGTTATAGGCGATGCTCACACCACTGATTCCACCACCGATGATTACAATATTAGCTTTCATGTTTAGCGTTCTCCACAATACTTTTTAGTTTTACACCACTTACTAAAGGACGTACTTTTTGCGGTTTTACTTCGCTCATTGGAATTTGTAAGAATTTAGCAATTTCACGTTGAACAAGAAGTCCACAAGTGTTACCTTGACATGCTCCCATTCCAATGCGCAAAATTCGTTTTACATCTTCCATTGTCGTATATCCTTCTTCTAGTACATCAAGGAGGTCTTGAAGACTTACGTCTTCGCAACGACAAATAATAACATCATTTTTATTCATCTTTTTGTCTCCTTATCGTCACAAAGTCATGGAGATACTGCAGTGGTATCAATACTTGAATAAGGGCCGTTTTATCTTGACGATCAGAAAGTGATACTTTCTCAATAAACCCATCACAGACAATTTCACCAGCGCGATTAACACCGTGCCATGTTTCCCCAACTTGTGGATACGGCAATAATTCATATGGGATTTTAAATCTTGCTTGATCTTCAATTGTTTGAACAGTGAAGATGGCAAGTCCCGGACAATTATATACACAAATTCCACAACCTGTACATTTCTCGAAATCCACTTGAGGTGGCGTATTAATATCTTCCCCAATATAGATTGCGTCAAATGGACAGGACGTGCTACATGGATTGCACGGAATTGCTTCATAACATTCTGTGATTGCTTTTGGTTTAACAAGTGTTTCGTTACTTGGGAATCGTGTTAAGACTAATTCTTTATCTGCAACGCCTGTTGTTTTTAGCATGATTCACCTCGCAACTCTTTGAGGCCTTCAATTGTTGCTTTTCCAAAAGGTCCACTTCTTAAATTTCGTAATTGATCATTAAAATCTTTATGTAATTCCTCATAATTTGGGTGCTGATAACCCAAATCACGACTTGCGATTAAACCAGTTAAATGTCCTTCGACAATCGCACTACTTGCTTCTTCAACACCACAAACATCCCCGGCTACATAGATGTTTTTAAGTGATGTTTGATGTTCATGATTAATCACCGGAACTAATCCTCCAAGTGCTGCAATGTATTTCATTTCACATCCAATCATGCTTAGAAGATTGGATAATGGATTTAATCCAACACTAATACATAACGCATCAACATCAATGGTTTCTTCTGTGCCTTCGATAAAATTCCATTTCTCGTCAAGCTTAGCAATAACAACTTGCTCCAAATGGTCTTTCCCGATAGCTTGTTTAATTGAGTGATTAACAACAATATCAACGCCAAGACGTTTTAATTTTGAAGCATGGACTTTATATCCACCAATATGTGAAGATGCTTCAACAACTTTCACAACATTGACACCAGCTTGTATTAACTGATAACTAACAATCAGCCCAATATTACCGCTCCCAATCATGACAACTTTCTCTCCGGGTAAAACGCCATGGACATTCATTAATGTTTGAACAGCCCCAGCTCCATAAATTCCTGGAAGATCATTGTTTTCAAAAGCTAAGAATTTTTCACTTGCACCAGTTGCAATAATCAGGCTATCAAACGATAGTTTTTGATAACGATCTTTTTGCAGTATCGTTACTACGTTATCTGGATATAATCCAACAGCTGTTGTGTTCACCATGATTTCTATGAAATCTTGATACTTTAATACATCGTCAATTAATATTTCTGCAATATTAATTCCTCTTGTTTTGGCATATTGTTTTTCACTTCCAAAAAACATATGCGTTTGTTTTACGAGTTGTCCACCTAACTTATAGTCACGCTCAATAATGAGTGATGATAACCCACTTTCAGCCGCTACTTTTGCAGCGCTTAATCCAGCTGGACCTCCACCTATAATTATCAGATTATAATGTATCATACAACTCACCTTTGTTGTCTTGTGTTTGGACAACCATACCTTCTCTTAATTCAGTGATACACGTTCTAACATTTGGAATACCATCGACAATCATATTGCATGATGCACAATTACCGATTGCACAATAAAAGCCCCTTGGGCGTTTGTGCTTAATACTGTGACTAAGCTTTCGAATACCTAAGGCATGGAGTGCTGAAGCAATTGTGTCTCCAGAAAAACCATACACCTCTAACCCATCATAAATAAATACTAATTTCTTTGCCTCTGTAAGTTCTAAAATGGGGTGTTCTTTTATTCGCATGTCCTCACCTCTTTTGCTATTACGATTATATCATATAAAGCGCTTTCATAGAATATTTTTTTGTCGTTTCAATTTTGAAACACGTTTTTGATGTTGTCAATTCAGAAAATAATAAAAACTTCATCCATGAAAGGATGAAGTTTAAAACCACTTTTTACGTTTGAAATAAACAAGCATTAATGATGGGATTATCAATGAAATTCCAATAAACATCCATATCCCGTATGGATTATCTAAGATATTGAAATTTTTAAAGTTCATGCCAAACACTCCAGCGATAAAAGAAAGGGGAATGAAGATAGCACTAAAGATTGTTAATGTTGTCATAATACTATTCATCTTATTAGACACTTGATTGGAATAGATTTCAAACAATGAACGAATCAATTCTAATTGAGTACGAGCCTTTTCCTCAAGTTGTAGCACATGGTCTTTTAAATCTTCAAAATATCGATAAATCTTTTCTTCAAATATTTTATGACTTATTGCTTCATCTTTAAACAAATGATTCAAAATCGCATCTGAGAAGTTTCGAAGAATAATGAGGTGTTTACGTAAATGATATAATTTGACTTGATCATTTACACCAAGAGTCATAATATCGTCTTCTAGTCTTAATACATCATCAGTTAACTGCGACAATACATTTAATTCCTCATCGACAACAAGGTCGTATAAAACATAGAATAAATAACTATGTTTGTAATATTTAATAGGTGCTTCTCTATTGATGATCCGTGATTTCACATCTTCTAAAAAGTTATTCTTATCTTCTGTAAAAGTGATGATTTTATCTGTGAATAACAATGTACTAATATAATCATATGTTAATTGTCCATCCTTAATAAATGAGTATTTGATTACCGAGAAAATATAATCATTGTGATACTCGATTTTATTCCGTTGATTCACATTCAATATATCTTCAATAATCAATGGGTCGACATTGAACCCCAAACATAAATCACGAATCTTGTGAACTTGATGTAATCCTTCAACAACAATCCAATCTACTAAATGATCTTGAAGTGGTTGTAATTCATCAAATTCGTAAAATTCATTAGGATTATATTGAATATGTTTTATTGTCGTAGGGATTGCTTTTTCACCGGTGTATAAATATGTCCCTGGTGGATTTTTAAACTTTAATTGCATAATTACTGCCCCCTAAATAATAAACGATTTAATCGCATTATCCTTTGTTTTATAGTAGACAACAAAATGGTTGTTTTTCAAATCATAATTGATTAAGAATAGATACATAAAGCGTTTTTCTAAACGTTTAAAGAATGCCGTCGTAATTGCTTTAATATTCTTCGAAGAGATTGCTTTGATGTCTATTCCAACTAATCTCTTATTAGAATAGTTATTTTGTATTACTTCAAAATCAATTCCTTCTGCCTCATCCAAACTGATTGTATCGTAATAATCCGAAATGAAGTAAGAATGTAATAGTGTTGTGATATCCTCTTTGAAATCAGTTGATACTTTGTTTTCGTCTTCTATATTTTGTTGATCTTCTAGATATTCCTTTAAAGCAAGATCAATTATGGCGTTGATTTTTGTCACATTTGTGAATATTTTGCGTTGCACAAATTGGTTGTTAAATTTGTTAAAAAGTCTTTGAAGATCTAGCATTTTGCTATATTTTGAGTAATCAACGGTCGTATCGTTGTAATTATGAATTAAGTTGTTACGGTGAAAAATGATTTCCTTAAAATCATTATAATGTTCGTTGAGTTCTTCAAAGTCTTTTGATAAGTTATCAACAATATCATACAGTGGTAAATCATTTACCATTGCGTTGTCATTTTCATTTGAAACAAAGTCTTTGACACAAGTTTCCAACTCTAAATACTCGGTAATAAACTCGTCAAGTAAGACAATCTTTTGCGATGCATCTGTTTTTTTAGAAACGTCAAATTCTTTTAAAATGTCTTTGACGCGGTTCGGATCAAACAGTCTATAGATATATAGTGCAATCAAAGCAATTGCATCAATTGTAAATAGGGCAACTAAGAAAGCATATAAAACATTTTGGAATAAGAAAAATCCGAAAAGATTAAGCACGATAATAATCAAAGCAAAAATAATGACGACCATCATTTCAATGTAAACGTCTTTACGTAATTTTTCTAAAACATAACTGTCAAAATTCTCATAAGATTCCTTGTCAAGATTATCTAAGAAATAGGCATATGAGATTGGCAACAGCGCAATCAAAGCTGCGAGAGTTTGCATCGAAGAACTATATATCCAAGTAACATTTTCTGGAAGCAAAGTAATGCTTATAAATTGGAATACAATGATATAGGCAATACTAAGTGCAAGTAAAATACACAGATGATAAACTGATCCAATAAATAGCACTAATTTTTTAAAGAAATATCGATCCATAACAATCACTCCTTTACCTACTGATAATATTATACTATTAATTATAACACATTGATACATTGTTTTGGCATTATCACATTGTTTTAGTTATCATTATAAGTATGTTATAATATGAATATGGAGGTAATAAAATGAAAAAAATGATTTTTAAAAATGATATTGCTAATATCATCGTTGGTACACTTCTTGTTGTTTTAGCAATTGTTGGTTATTTTATGGAGTTATTCGGTGATTTCTTACCAATCTTTTTGGGAGTGTTATTGATACTTCTTTCTATAAAACGCTTTGTCTATACGTTTCAAAAGACTACTAGTAAAAATGCAACATTAATTCTCATCATCGAAATTATATTGGACTTTGTGTTTGGTGGATTGCTGATTTACACAAGAACACATGTTGAGCTCTATGTTGGACTCATTGTCTATATTCGTGGTGTTTCGTACTTAATAATCAATTATATTGCAACAAGAAAAATTAGATTAGGACAATACTTAGTCAATATTGGTTACATTACATTTGGTAGTTTCTTGATGTTTACAGGAATTAATATTACAGATATTTTAGTTTATGGATTAAATATTATTGTTCTGTTAATTGGGGTTGTATTTTTGTATTTTGGAATTGAGCATCTCTCAAAAAACAAAAAGAAAAAGCCAGCAAAAAAAGTCGCTGTTGTTGAACCAAAACCAATTACAGAGAAGAAAGTTGAGCCCAAGCCGGTAGAAGCAAAACCTGTCATGGTAAAACCGGCACCAAAAGTTGATCCAAAGCCTGAACCAAAGCCTGAACCAAAACCAATCAACTATGAATCAATGACAGTTGCGGAACTAAAAGTTTTGGCAAAAGAAAAAGGGATTACAGGGGTTTCACAAGACAAAAAGCCGGAAATTATCGCAAAAATCAAAGCAAAGCAATAGTAAAAAACAAGAAAAAAATCAGGAGATTTTCCTGATTTTTTATTGTTTATGAACGACTACACCATCAATAATGACATATTGTGGTCTTGTCATGATATCAAAGATTGGTCCATCCCAGATTACGATGTCAGCATCTTTATTTACTTCTAAACTTCCAACGCGGTCTTCTATTCCGTTCAATTTTGCAGCGTTGATTGTCAAAGCTTCTAGAGCGCGTTCTGGGCTTAATCCCTCTTTAACAAATAATGCAGCTTGAACTAAGGTCGTATCTAATGTAATAACAGGATGATCTGTCATGATCGCAAAATCAATTTTGTGATCATCTAAGATTTTTGCTGATTTAAATGATTTATTGACTAATTCATATTTACTTGCCATTCCAAGTGTTGGGCCTATAATACAAGAAACATTTGATTTTTTTACCAATTCTGGAATTAAATATGCTTCTGTTGCATGATCAATTGTTGCATTTAAATTAAATTCTTTAGAAATGCGAATTGCAGTTTCAATATCATCAGCACGATGAGCATGAATTTTAACAATCATACCATCAAACACTCGCATCAAGGAATGTAATTTCATATCAAATGGTGGTTCTTTAGCATCTTCTTCTTTGTTCAACCAAGCATTATATTTTTTATGATAATCTCTTGCTTTGAATAACCATTCACGCATTAATGCAGCACTTGCCATTCTTGTTCCTGGGTTTTTTTGTGAACTTCCATAAACACGTTTGGGATTTTCACCAAGTGCCATTTTCATACAAGTCTCTTCTTTGATTAACACATCTTCAATACTTTCTCCAAATGTCTTAATCGCGCAGAATGTTCCACCAATAATGTTAGCACTACCGGGCCCTGTATTGACAGTTGTAATCCCTGATTTGTAGGTATATTCAAATGCCATATCTTTCATATATACACTGTCAACTCCACGGAGTTCTGGATAGATTGGTCCACTCACTTCATTGGTATCATTACCTTCGAGAC
Organism: Candidatus Izemoplasma sp.; assembly: GCA_041554935.1. Lineage (GTDB taxonomy): Bacteria > Bacillota_I > Bacilli_A > Izemoplasmatales > Izemoplasmataceae > Izemoplasma. The sequence goes on along the minus strand of JBFFLJ010000008.1, from coordinate 8,448 downwards.
GAATCCCTTCTTCCATAACACCGATATGACAATGGGGATCGACTAATCCTGGCGTAACAATTTTACCTAAAGCATCAATTATTATTGCATCTTTATATTGATTCAAATCAACATTCCCAACTTCGATAATCTTTTTACCTTCGACAACAATACTACCATTTTTAATAATTTCTCCTGCCATTGTGTGCAGTAAAGCATTTTTTATTACTAACATAATTTCACTCCTCTTTTTTATGTTCTTAGGGACATTATATAATGTTTTAAGCAAAAACAAAATATACAAAAGTTTCAATATTGTTCATATAAAAAAAAAACGTCAATAAATTGACGTTTTATCTTCTTGATGGATTCTTATCTTTTGCGATTTGAATCGAACATTTTTTACCATTATACGTAATGTTTGATAAGTTCTTTTTCACAACATTTTCGTGTTGTTGGTCAACAGTAAAGAAACTAAAACTATGACGTAATGTGATTTCTTTGATTTGAGAATTCTTTAATCTTGTTTTTTTCGTAATCAAATCAGCAAGTGTTTTTGGATTGACTCCAACTGCAGTACCAATATTGATATGGAAACGAACTTGATCTTTGTTTTTTCCAGTTTTTGTTGATGTGTGAACATCTTCGTTAATATCGCCTAAGACAATTTCTGATTGATCATCTTTCTCAAGCTTTGATAATAACGCTGAAACAACTTCTAGTGCTTCATTTTGATTCAACAATAATTCGGCAAGTTCATATTGCGGATTTAAGTTTTCAGTCGTAATGATTGCTTGAATGTCTTCAAGTTGTTTTTCTTGTTTTACACGAACAACTTTTTCTGGAGTTGGAACATTTCTTTTCTTTACACTTGATTTTGTAAATTTTAAGATCTGTTCTAAACGTGGCATTTCTTTTTTCGAAACAAGAGTAAATGAATATCCTTTGTTTCCAATACGCCCTGTACGACCAATACGATGTACATAATAGTCTGATTTTTCAGGTACATCATAATTGATTACTGCTTCAACATTTTTGATATCAAGTCCACGGGCTGCAACATCTGTTGCAATTAGAATTTCTAATACACCTTTATGAAACTTGTCTAATACGTGAAGACGAGCAGTTTGTTGTAAATCACCATGGATTTTGTCAACGTTATATCCTTTTTTGGTTAATTCTCTGGTAACATCATCTACTTTGCGTTTAGTGTTACAAAAAATTAATGTCAATTTTGGATTGTAGACATGAAGTAAACGAGCTACTGCTTCTACTTTGTTTTTATCCATTACGTTGTAGTAGTATTGAGTGATATCTTTGTTTGATTTTTCACCCGTTACAACACTTACAATAGTTGGATTTTTCATGTATTTCTTACTTAATAAAACAATTGGTTTTGGCATTGTTGCCGAAAACATAACTGTTTGACGAAGTGGATTTGTTGAATTGATAATGGTTTCAATATCTTCAATAAATCCCATGTTTAACATTTCATCTGCTTCATCTAAAACTAAATATTTCAATTTATCGAAGCGAAGTAATTTACGATTGATATGATCAATCGTACGTCCTGGTGTTGCGATTACGATTTGTGGTTTGCGTTTTAATACTGCAATTTGCTTGCTGATTGCTTCTCCACCATATATCGACACAGTGCGTAGCTTTTTGATATATTTCCCGATTTTATCGATTTCGCGCTGAACTTGAACCGCAAGTTCACGGGTTGGACAAAGGATCAATGCTTGTACGCTAGGATCTTCAAAATCGAGATGATCTAAAATTGGTAATGCAAAGGCTGCGGTTTTACCGGTACCTGTTTGCGAATGCCCAATAACATCTAATCCGTTGTTTATAAGGGGAATTGTTTGTGTTTGAATTTCTGTGAATTCTTCAAATCCCATTTCCGTTAATGACTTTTCTATTTGTTTATTTTCATATATCATAATAAACCTCCTTTTAAGAAGAGCAATTAAGTATACCATATAAATTTGAATTGTAAAGTGTTTTAAATAAATAATCAGGCGATTTGGTTGTTCATTATCCAATATTAATTTCTAATGTATAATTGATCAATCATTTCTATATATAACTCACATATAGAACATTTATTTCTAATAGGAAACGACACAGAAAAAAGAGAACATTTCAATAATTGTTTTCTTAAGGATAACTATTTTAAAACATCCTCTTTTACGATATAATAGATATATTGATACAAGGAGTGATTTGATGTTGGTTTTAATTGGCGCAAGCGCAAGCGGAAAAACAGAAATAGCTAAGACGTTAATCAAAGATTATGGTTTTGAAAAAATGGTGACAACGACGACGAGAAAAAAACGAATTGATGAAGTTCAAGATGTTGATTATCACTTTATCACTCTTAAAAAGTTTTTACGTTTAAAAGAAGAACATAAGTTTTTAGAAACCACTCTTTATAACAATACATATTATGGGACTCCATTAAAAGGAGCCTCAATTAATAAAGTCTTAATTGTCGATCCAAATGGAGCAAATAGCATTTATGAGAAGCATTTGCCTGATACAATTTTTGTTTTATTAAAAGCAGATGAAGAAACTAGAAAAAATCGAATGATGCAACGAGGAGATAACTTAATTCAAGTGTTAGATCGATTGCATAAAGACGATCAAATATTTGATCAAAAAAATGTCTTCCATATTGATTTTGTACTTGATTCTAGTGATTTATCTGTAGATAATCTTGCATTAATAATTAACAATAAGTATTACGAAATGATCAAAAAATAAAGGCGAAATTAATTCGCCTTTTTAATTTTCTTAATAAATGGGAATGCCATTGCTATCCAAACTGGAGTATAGAATAAGATCAAGCCCGGAATCATATAGAAAAACGGAATTGGTTTGGAAACTTCAATGTTATTTACAACAACAGTATATCGGAAGAATGGAGCTACTTTTTCAAAGATGTTAAATACTGAAACATCATTTCCCCATAATCCCATAAAGTTGATATAATGATTTCTCAATCCAACTTCTACAAAGAATGCTGACAAACTAAAATTGTATAGTCCACCTACTAAAACAAACAATATCATTTTAGGAATATTCTTGTAGTTTGGAATATGCATTTTCCATAAAACAAGGAGTAGTGGAACACTTATTAAAATCATATGAGCAAAGAAGAAACGAATGGTATTAAATACGAAGATTGGATCACCCTCAATGTTGTTAGGATAAAACAATGAATGAGCGGCAAAGACACCACCAACAAAATACATATAGTCTCTGTATAGAGGATTCTTTGTCATAAAAAAGAATGGGTACATTAATGTTGAGAACCCGCAAAGATCTAAAAAGAACAGTTTATATGTTAGTAAATTTGGTTCCAAATAATATCTTGAAAAATGAATAACCCACGCTAAAATAGTTAGACTAAATAGAAAATAGTATCTAAATTTATATGATCTGTTTTTCAGTCCAAAATACATAGCAAGAAAAACAATCACAGCAGCTAAAATCCACATAAAATAATTAAAACTAAATATATCCAGCATTTTTTCAACCTCTTTTCACGTCTTTAATAACACTATTATATCACAAATATTAGTCCTATGTATAATGAAAATAAAACATCAAGTTTTACTTGATGTTTTTAATTTTATGAAATAATTTTTGATACACCGGAACCATTCTAGGCTCCGAGATTTCGTGGATAACTTCATCAATATCAAACCATTTAACATCGGAGTTTTCGTCAACCGCGATGGTTAGTTTTTCGGTCTCATCTGCAATCAATAAATAAGTTACATTTAAATGAAGATGATCAGGTATATATTCACCATTCTTTATGTGATTACAAACATAAATTATATCAATCGCGAAAATATCATTAGAATGTGGTTGAATAGTTTGGACCCCGGTTTCTTCCATTGTTTCTTTGATTGCGACATGTAGACAATCACTATCACCATCATTGTGTCCTCCAACCCATGACCATGAATCATAAATATTATGATATGCGAACAACACTTTTGTCATATTTTCGTTGACGACAATTGCTGAAGATGTCATATGAGCAACTTTATTGGTCCGATTCAGGATATCAGGATTGCGATCGATAAAGTCTAAAATTGCTTTTTTATCAACTTCCTCTTGCTCACAACAGGGGATATAACCTTTGATTTGTTCAAACATGTTTACACCTCATTTACATTAGGTTGTGGGTCAATTGCGGTATTGATCTGGTTATGATAAACAACATATTTAGTTACTAAAAACTCTGAAATTAAATTACTTACCATGGTTATAAATAATACGAGGTATTCGTTCCAACCAATAGTTGTTAACGCGTCTCCCCACCATGTTGAAAGTGGTGTAAAAATGAGATAATATATGGCTATTTTTGTCATAGCAACTGGCACATTTGCGGATGATTTAAATGTGAATTTACGATTTAAAGTAAAATTCCAGATAACAGACAAAATTAAAGCAATTAAGTATGCAGGCCAATATATAAAGTGGAACACTTCAAATAGGACTGTAAATGTAATTACTTGAATGATTCCTGCTGATAAAGAAAAGAAGAAAAATTTAATCATTTGCACCAAATTTTCATTTGGTTCGTTTTTATTAACTGAAGTCATATTTTTACTCCTTTTTTTTGATGCATAAAATTATTATACCATTTTAGGTCTATTTTACAATAGAAAAACAGGAGCAAATTGCGCCTGCATCTTTTCTATTTTCAACAATAAATTATCGTATATTGGCTTGCGATTGCAAGGCTGTAATTACTGCTACAGCGATAATATCACCACTTGAGCAACCTCTTGAAAGATCATTCACTGGTTTACTTAATCCTTGTGTAATTGGCCCATAAGCTTTTGCTTTCGCCAAACGTTCTACGAGTTTGTACCCAATGTTTCCAGCTTGAAGATCTGGGAAAATCAAAACATTTGCATACCCAGCAACATTGCTCTTTGGTGCTTTGAGTTTTGCAACCTCAGGAACAATTGCTGCATCAAGTTGTAGTTCACCGTCAATTTTTAGATTTGGAAATCGTGATTGAACATTTTTAGTAGCTGTAACTACTTTATTAACGAGTTCACCTTTAGCACTACCAAAAGTCGAATACGATAACATCGCTATTCGTGGTTCTTCTTTTGTCAAATAATCAAATGATTTTGCAGTTTGAACTGCAATTTCTGATAGTTGTTCGGCATTAGGGTTTTCGATTAATCCACAATCAGAAAAGGCAAATACACCATTACTACCATACGTTGTATCAGGAACATCCATTAAGAAAAACGAAGATACAATGTTTACATTTTGTGCTGTTTTCAATATTTGCAATGCAGGCCGAAGAACATCACCAGTTGCCGTGATTGCTCCTGCAACCATACCATCTGCTTCATTGTTTTTCACCATCATTACACCGTGATAAATAGTGTTTAGAACGAGACTATTTGCTTGTTCTTTCGTCATTCCTTTGTGTTGTCTTAATTCATATAGTAGTGAACTATATTGATCCAGTTTTAAGGATTGTTCAACGATTTGAACGTTAACTCCACTTTGTTGAAGTGACAAAATATCAGGATTGATGTCTATTTCATTCACTAAGACAATCACATCAACAATGTTTTCTTGGTGAAGTGTTCGCGCTGCTTCAATGATTCTTTTGTCTTTACCTTCAGGGAAGACAATTGTCTGTTTGTTCTGTTTGGCTTGGAAGAGGATATTTTCTAGTAAATTCATCATATCATCCTATTCTATTTGATTGTTGTATATTTGTGTTCTGTTTTCACAGAATCAACAATTCCAGCAATACATAGTTCAATTGGTGCATATGGATTTTCAGCATTGGTTATCATTCTAGCTGATCCACCCTCGTTTAAAATCAAGACGATATCACCAATTCCGGCACCAACACCATCGACAGCAAGCATTTCTTCACCAAAAGGATTCAACTTTTCATCAAGCGGTTGAACAAATAATAGTTTTTTTCCTCTTAAATCTTCGTTTTTATGAGTTGAAACGAGATTGCCAATTACTTTTGCAAGTTGCATAAAATCACCTCTTTTTTAAGGTTATGTTTCTTTCACATACACGCTATCAATAATACCAGTGATTCCAGCGTCTACACACGATGTAGGAATAGGGAGATTCATCGCCCCTTCTTTACTTTTTGAATAAAAAACGTATTCACCAACACCAGCTCCAAAAATATCTGCTGCGACAATTGGTGTTCCTAGTGATTCGTATTTCGAGTTACAAGGTTGAATCACTAGGAGTGTAACACCTTTAATGTCTTTTATTTTTACCGTTGACGTCACCATACCAATAACTTTAGCTATTTGCATGGGATCACCCCCTATTGTTTAATAATTGTTTTTCAATATCCAAGATACTGTTGACGCGGGCAACATTTCTGTCACCTTCAAATTTTGTTGTTAAGAATGTTTTTACAATTAATTTTGCGACACCTTCACCAATTACCATACTACCAAGTGTTAAAACGTTGGCACCATTATGGTGACGACTGTTTTCCGCGGTATATACTTCATTTGCACAAGCAGCAAGCACATTTGGTACTTTGTTTGCCATCATGCATGAACCAATTCCTGCACCATCAATCATGATTCCGAAATCACATTTTTTAGTTGAAACTGCATGTGCAACTAAAAATGCATAATCTGGATAATCACATCGATTGGTATTGAATGTCCCAAAATCTTCATATTGCATATTTAATTCATCTGCAATGTATTTTTTTAACTTTTCTTTTAATTCGTAACCACCATGATCACTTCCGATTGCAATTTTCATAGACTACTCCTTTTTGCCTTTACTGAAGACATTTTTACCTTCTATATCAACATAGTCGATAATTGCCATGATTGTTGCATCGACAGGTTTATTTAATGTCAATTCTGTTAAACGTGCAGAACTTCCACTAACAACCAATACGATTTCTGAATCGCCAGCACCAACCGCGTCAATTGCGACTGCTGGTTTTCCCTCATCTTCAAAGGTTACGATATTGACAGGTTGGACAACCTGCATTTTTAAGCTGTTCATACGTGGATCCTTTTGCGTACACACAACAGTTCCCACTATTCTAGCAGCATACATATAATCTCCTCTTTTCTAGGTATTAATAAGTACCTGTTGTTGGTTTTGTACCCTTAACAATATTGATACCTGAACTTGTTCCGATTCTCGTTGCTCCAGCAGCAATCATCGCACGTGCTGTTTCTGTATCACGAACGCCACCTGAAGCTTTGACACCCATGTTAGGTCCAACAACTTGACGCATCAAACGAATGTCTTCAACAGTTGCTCCACCGGTGTTAAATCCAGTTGATGTTTTTACAAAATCTGCTCCTGCCATTTTGGCAATGGTACATGCTTTTATTTTTTCTTCATCATTTAATAAAGATGTTTCTAAAATTACTTTGACAATTGCACGTCCACGAGCTGCATTTGTTACACCTTCGATGTCTCTTTTAACAGTGTTCCAATCACCTGATTTTAATGCCCCAATATTGATAACCATATCGATTTCATTGGCACCATTTTTGATTGCATCATATGTTTCATCAACTTTAGCTCTTGTTGAAGAAGCACCTAATGGGAACCCCACAACACAACAAGTTAAAACACCTGACCCTGATAGTAATCTTGAAACTAATGTTACATAGTGTGTATTGATACAAACAGATTTGAATTTATATTCAATTGCCTCTGCACACACTCTTCTAATGTCTTTTTCAGTAGCTTCTGGTTTCAATAGGGTATGATCAATCATTGATGCAAGATCAAGAGAATCAGTCACCATATTTTGTTTGGCCCCATTGTTTTCATTTGCAATTTTACGATAAACCTCTTCGGCAATTCGATCAATTAATTTATCTAATTCCATATTTCTCAACTCTTTTCAATTTATGTTTTGTTTTATTATTTGATTAACTCTTCTACGTCTGGATGTGGACTTGGGATAACATGGACACTTACTAATTCTCCAACACGTCGTGCTGCGTCAGCTCCAGCTTCTGTTGCGGCTTTGACAGCTCCAACATCACCACGGACCATAACAGTTACTAATCCACTACCTGTTTTTTCTTTTCCAATTAATCTAACATTTGCGGCTTTCACCATTGCGTCAGCTGCTTCTACAGCGCCAACAAACCCTCTTGTTTCAACTAATCCTAATGCTTCTTTCATAATGTATTCTCCTTTACTTAGATTCTTTCAAATTTTGAAAGTTATTCTGCGGCTTTTGTGCTTTTTTGTGTTGCTTTTGCTTGTGGTTTTGCTTGTGGTTTTGGATTTAACATTTCTTCAACGTCGGCATGTGGTCTTGGAATAACATGAACACTTACTAATTCTCCAACACGACGAGCTGCGTCAGCTCCAGCTTCTGTTGCGGCTTTGACAGCTCCAACATCTCCACGAACCATAATTGTTACTAATCCACTACCTGTTTTTTCT
>JBFFLJ010000007.1:0-45344 GCA_041554935.1 Candidatus Izemoplasma sp. | reverse complement strand
TATTTTTTAAAATTCTGGATATGTGTGTATACGGTGAAGAAACTACGCCACCACATGAACCCGCTTCCAGATACGGATAACGTTCGGGGACTATATTCTCCACCAGATCTATCCGTAACCCCTGAAATCTAGTAGTATCCCTTACTACAATAATATTCTCGGGTTTTTACATGCATTTAAACCGTCAAAAATCGCTGAAAATAGCCCTTTTTTGAATACATAAAAACATGTTGTTTCAGGGGTCTATTTCGAAACTCAAAAATTATTTTTTAGCAAATATTTTACAAAAATTATATCCATTATCTTTAGAAATTTGGTGTAACAAGTGTAACCATATATAATAAGTGCTTGATTAAGACATAATAGATCGTTCATTTAGAATAAACAACAACGAGCCGTATCACATAGGAAAAAACTGAATGATAAAACGAACTATGTATAGTGGATAATTTATATAAAGAAAATTAGCACTCTTGTAGCATAGTAGTATTATGGAGGTGTATTTTGTATTGAAATTAAGTCCCCTCACTTTGTATACGAAATAATTTCTTGTTTCTTCTAAGTTGCTGTGGTAGCATTGTATTAGAAATTAAATATATAAACATAGGAGGCAACATGTATATTATTAATGGTAAAGGTTCAATGATTCGATTAATCGCTGGAATCTTTGTTTTAGGAAGTTCGTTATTAGGTTTCTTCGTTCATGAATATTTTTTATTCTTTACAATGTTTGTTGGAACAATGCTTTTATTAAGTGCGACTACTGGTTTTTGCCCAATGGAGTTAATCTTAAAACTGTTTAAAGTTCAAGAAAAAGAGGCAAAATAAAAATATTTATCCAGAAAATATTTATTGATTGGCAAAGATAATCTAAAAAGATGTCACTACATATGGTTTAAGATATGTAGTGACATCTTTTCATTTATCATAAATCTCATTAAAGAATTTATCAATCAGAGTTAAACTTTTAGGGCTTAGGCAAACAACCTTGAAGTAAAATATTTGATGATATTGAATATACGCATTCCTTATTTTCTCAAGGGGTTGGTTTGAATCTCAAAAATTACAAATCTAGATCCTTTCTTAAGTTGCTTTTTGAAGTTGATAGAAGCGTAGATATTAAATATTATGTTACGGTTTTTGTGAGGGTAGAAGTTTTTGCTATTTTGACATCGTCTTTGGTATACTTATATAAGTCGTGATATAATCACGTAAATCATCATTGCATGCAGTAAGTAAAAATTGGAGATGAATATATGAATTTAAGAATAGGATTTATAGGAGTAGGAAATATGGCAAAAGCTATATTTGAATCACTTATAAAAAGCGAAGATCAATTACAAGAATCAATTTACCTATATGATATTGATGTTAGTAATACCTTACAACTGAGCGAAATTTATAATATTAATGTTGCCAACAGTATAACCGACATTGCATCAAAGTGTGATGTAATTGTATTAGCTGTTAGACCACACGACTTACAAACTGTATTTATTGAATTGTCTAAAGTATTAACTAATCACATATTGTTTTCCGTAGCCGTAGGTATTACTTTAGATAAACTAGAGTCTCTAGCAAAGAAAGATGTAACAATAGTGAGGACTATGCCAAATATAGGAGCAATGATAGGGAGAAGTATAACCTCTTATTGTGTTAATAAAAAAGTATCTAGAAAAGAATCAATGGTTATTGATACATTTCTTAATTCATTTGGAAAAGCAGTAGAGATTAAAGAAGATAGTTTTGATGAGTTCACAGCGTTATGTGGTTCATCACCTGCATTTTACTTAGAGATAATGGATTCTATGATTAATTACGGGTTAAGTAACGATTTTACATATGAAGATACAATAAAGATGGTATCAGAAACTATGATAATGTCAGCTGAATTGCTTCAAAAATCAACTTTAAAACCGAAAGAATTAGTTGACAAAATAGCAACACCAGGTGGCACAACTGAGGCAGGACTAAAGGTGCTTAGAAAGTACGACATAAATAAAGTGATCTCAGAAACTTTAACGGCTACTGCGAGTGAGTCCAAAAAAACTAAGTAATCTATGTGATTGGATTTTTGAATCGATAACTACTTATAACTAAATATAGGACAACGACTCGTCCTATACAAATAAGGTGCAAAAAACATGTGCCTTTTTTTTGCTGGTAGTTCCATGTTGGAATCCTTTCTCCACGATTTAAAAACGCTACAGGAGAATTAAGAAACATTCATTTTGATGATAATATTCATAGGTTTTTTTTGGAAAAATTATTACATTTTTATGTGGTATGAGTGTGAAAAGTGTGCCTCACCTAAGCGTTTTAAATGAGTTTGAAACTAAAGGTTATGCCTGAAAGAAACCATGGACTCTGAAACGCACAATCCAACTAGAAATCAAGACCATTAATTGTTCTTTCAATATTTTCATAGATATGCTAATATTATAGTAATATATTTACTAACTTGGGGGCAAAATGAAAATACTAAATACAAAATATTCTGTGAAATTGCTTTTCACAGTGCTGTTGGTAATAGGGATTTTAATCCCAGTTATTTTTACCAATTCTTTTTTTTACAATTTGTTCTCTAAAACTTATGACGATGAACACAAATCGGCGATTTCTTTAAATGCGAAATCTTTAAACTACGCATTAGATCAATATTTTGATAAGTACTCTATTGTTTTCGATGTTATTTCTGATAACATTGTTTGGGAAGATTTGACAGATATTAATGACTCTTTGACGATAGAAGAAATCCATAATTTATATTCACAAATAACATTGGATCAAAATGTAGGAATTTATGAGGATTATGCTGATGATTATCGATCATTAGTAGAATTGATCTCATCTTACGAAACAAATGAATCGATAAAAGCGATATATATTGGAACTCCTGATAAATACGTATTTACAAATGAAATAGGAGATGGAAATACTGTTTTGTTTGGCTATGAAGATGAAACTTTTGATTGCACGACAAGACCTTGGTTTATTGGGGCAGTCGCAAATGATGATGACATATTTTGGTCTGCACCATACGTCGATAGGGATAATGAGACAATTGTCTTATCAGCATCAAAGGCAATACTAGATAATTATGATGCAGTAGTTGCGGTTATTTCAATGGATATTCATATTGATGCGTTTACTGAAGAAGTACTTCAATTTAAATTTGATGACAAGTATTCTAGCTTCATTCTCAATGAAGAAGGAAAATTTATTTTAACGAGCGCAGATAATGTTGGGCTATATATAGACAACGAACAATTGGTTGAATTTCTATCAACTGAAGATGCGTTTATTGAAATTGATGGAATAGTCTATACCAAAATTCAAAACGAGGAAAGCGATTGGTTCATCATCCAAACCTATCCTCAAAATCAGGTTATAGGAGATTTAGCAGAACTTCTTCGCTCTGTAACAATTTTTGGATTGATCCTTTTACTATTAATCATCATCATTGCTTATTTCTTATCAAATCTATATTTAAAACCAATTATGATTTTAACAAATCACTTTAATAAAATTGAGAACGAGAAAGACATTTCAATTTTATTATCTGACAGTATCGTGAATAAAAATAATGAAATTGGACGGTTGTTTAGTAGTGTTCAAAACATGCAAAAATCAGTGAAGGATTCGATGATACAAGTTGAATACTTAAGTTATCACGATCAGTTAACTGAGCTGAATAACCGCAGTTACTTTGAAAAATCACTAGTGGTCTTAAATACCAAAAAATACTTACCACTTTCTATTGTTATGATTGATGTGAATGGATTGAAATTGATCAATGATGCATTTGGTCATAGTGCTGGTGATGATTTATTGAAATTAACTAGTACAATATTAACAAAGAACATCAGACCTAATGATGTGGTTGCAAGGTGGGGTGGAGATGAATTTGTCTTATTGCTTCCGAAAACAACCTTAAAAGATGCGAAGCAATTAATCAAGAAACTTCAGTCATCAACTAAAAAATTACAATTTAAATATGGTGATGTATCTTTGGCAATTGGTGTCGCGACAAAAGAAGAAGAACAACAAGATATGTTTAAAATTTTTAATCTGGCAGAAGAAATCATGTACCAAGAAAAAAACAATGTCGAATCAAGTGTTCGTAGTGAAACGATCAATACCATAATTAATACCTTATTCGAAAAATCACCTGAAACAAAAGATCATTCGATTAGAGTTTCTGAAATCGCGACTGCCATTGCGAAAGGAATGGGACTACCTGACAATAAAGTGAATGATATTAAAACAATTGGGACAATTCACGATATTGGTAAAATCGTAATTGACACTTCTATATTAGAAAAAATCACACCATTGACGAAAGAAGAGCGGGAAATCATTCAAAATCATTCTTCAATTGGTAGTAGGATGCTAAGTTCCACTCATGAATACACAAGACTAGCTCCAGGAGTATTACATCACCATGAGAATATTGATGGAACAGGATATCCAAATAATCTTAAAGGTGAACAAATTCCACTTGAGTCTCGAATCATCGCAGTAGCCGATGCGTTTGACGCAATGATTTCACCAAGACCTTACAAAGATTCATTCATGACAATGGAAGAAGCTGTCATTGAACTCAAACGATGCAGTGGAACTCAATTTGATAAAGAAGTTATTCAAGTATTTATCGATAAAGTCTTACCAAAGTTGTAACTTTAATATTGTTAATTACATAAAAAGGATTCTTTTTTCACAGGATCCTTTTTAATATTTAAGATTATACAAATAAATATTCATATAAGTTATACATTAGAGAGTAGTCTGTCGTTTCTCAAAACAGGTATTTTCAGGTTGTAAGAAAAATTACGGATGTTAAGAAATCTCAATACAAATCTAAATCATTTTGTGGTATAATTCTAACTGAATTAAAATAAAAGCTACTGATTACTAAGCGAGGTATCATAATGAATGAGTTCTTTAGAAAGTTTTTAATTGATGGATTTGTCCCTGGCGATTATACAATGGGAACAGTTCATGTAGCTGCATTGTATTTTTCAGCGATTTCAATTATTTTAATGATTTTTTTATTAAGAAATAAAGATTCTAAATACGTTCATAACAAAATGAAAATTATTGCCTATATAGCGATTGTCATATATGTATTAAATCGCGCAGTAAGAATGTATCAAGGAGACACATTTATTGAGGCTTTTTGGCCATTCTACATTTGTAATGTAAATACTATTTTATTGTCAATTTATATAATCTTTGATTTACAAAAAGGGAAAGATTTTATGATTATTACTGGGATAAGTGGTGCAGTTTTAGCATTTGTTATTCCTGATGGCATATTTAATGATAAATACCTTACAATAAATATCTTAGATAGTGTCTTATCACATTATGAGATTGTTGCTATTCCAATCATTTTATTGGCAACGAAAGCTTACCAACTTGATATCAAGAAATCAGGGTTAGTTATTTTTGGCCTACTCTTAGTAACATTTAATGTTGAAATTATTCAACCGCTATTAGTTCAAGAGGAAGTAGATTACTTATTTTTAGAAGGCACATTACCGTTTACGATTAAAGGGGTTCATCAATTTTATGTTATGTTTGCAACGGCAATTTCCTACGTTTACTTTGTGTACTTTATTAATTATCTATATTTGGGTAAATTCAACAAATTTTTCAATAAAATTTCCTTCGCAAGACAAAATAATTAAAAAAAATAAGCGTTCACAGTTCAGTCTACATAAAATCAAAAACCACCTTTGTACTATATTCGTAGTATGGAGGTGGTTTTATTATGGTGAAATTAATAGTGCATTTTATTGATTAGCCAAATTTATCTGAATTCTAATAACCAAAATAGTATATCATAATTATCTATAAATAAAAATAATGCAGATAGTGTAAAATAAACTTGACACCATGTATACTTTATGATACATTGTGTATATAAAACATGACTTAACTTAAATGCTGGGTCAAAAAGGAGAAAATATTTGAAGACTTATAGAATGAATGCAACAATGACAGGAGTGTTATACTTCCTTGGCACATTATTCGGAGTAGCAAGTATAATTGCTGGAGGCAAAGTTCTTTCATCAAATGTCCAAACCAATGTCGTCACAGACGTAAATTTGTTAGATATGGTTGTTAATGATTCGTCTCAAATCCTAATTGGATCTTTCTTTATTCTTCTAATGGGGATTTCATTAGTTGGTATGACGGCTTTCTTATATCCTATATTACGAAAAGATAGTGAAGAATTAGCTTTAGGTATGTTACTTTTTAGAGGGGCGTTAGAAGGAACTTATTATTTTATAACGACACTTGGGTTTATATTTTTACTAGCTTTAGGTAGTGAGTATGCATCTACAGGAGCGAATTCTGAAACACTAGTATCAATAGGAAATGCAATTTATCAGTTTTTAGATCTTTTGGGTCCATTAGGTTCAATATTGTTTTTGATTGGCGCTACATGTTTATATATTTCGTTTTATCGAACAGAATTAATCCCAAGATGGTTATCTGTATGGGGACTTATCGGAGTGTTACCATATATGCTATATGCTCTATTGCATTTATTTGGAATTGATAATGGGATTGGATTATATTTACAAATGATTTTAGCACCACAGGAAATATTTATGGCAGTTTGGTTAATTGTGAAAGGCTTTAATAGTGAGGCAGTACAAAAACTAAACATGAAAAAAACATAAGCTGAAGAAGCTTATATCGAAATTATAAAGGAGGAATGTATTATGTCATATAATGAAAAAAAGAGTATAACTAATATTATTAGTAGTGTATTGATCACAGGGATCTACGCGATTATTATGTACCAAAGATTTCTTAATGGGGGATTGAGTGATTCAAACATCTTTAAGTTTTGGGCAATTATCATCTTAATATTTATCCCAATCTCAATTGTAGCTCGAATTATTATTATGATTATCTTTCATATTCTTGAATCAATTGTCCAAGCAGCAAAAGGAAATGATATAGAAGATGAAATGGATATCACAGATGAACGAGATAAATTAATTCAAATGAAAGCATCTACAATCTCAATGTATATTTTTGCACTTGGGTTTATTCTTGCTCTAACAACACAATTATTTAACGTCAGCAACCATGTATTTTTTATCGTTTTAGCGGGTTCTGGTTTTATCAGTGATGTTGTTTCAGAGTCACTTATGATTCGATATTATAAAAGAGGGTTTTAATTATGAAAAAGTTAGGAATTGGGAACAACGTACGTAAATTTAGATTCCTAAAAAACGAAATGACACAAAAAGATTTAGCACAAGCAGTAGGAGTATCACGTCAAACGATAGTAGCAATTGAAAAAGGACAATATTCACCGACACTTGAATTATGTTTAAAACTATCTTTAGTGTTTGAAACAAAGATTGATGATATCTTCTATATTGAATCAATTGATGGCGTAAAAAAGGAGAGAAAAAATGAAAGCTAGTGTTTGCTTAAAATATGGACCAGCGGATATCATTGAGATACAAGATATTCCTAAACCAGTACCAAAAGATGATGAGATTCTTGTGAAAGTTGAATATGCACTTGTAACACCAACGGATTGTTCATTTCGAACAGGAAAGCCATTTATAGCAAGATTTTTCTCAGGTTTATTAAAACCAAGAATAAGTGTTCATGGTGAAATGTACTCAGGGACAATAGAAAAACTCGGTTCAAGAGTACAAGGTTTCGATATCGGTGATAGAGTATACGGTACAAACGGAATGAAACTTGGATCGTATGCTGAGTATACTTGCGTAAAAGATAATACAGTAATTCGAAAAGTTCCAGAAGGAGTTCATCTAAGTGAAATAATCACATTACTAGATGGTGGAGTTACTTCATTACCATTTTTAAGAGACAAAGGTGAAATCCAAGAGGGACAAAAAGTCTTAATCATTGGTGCATCAGGATCTGTGGGATCGTATGGAGTAACATTGGCTAAATACTATAATACCCATGTTACTGGAGTTTGTAGTTCTTCAAATCTAGAAGCAATTAAAGCACAGGGATGTGATGAAGCAATTGATTACACTAAAACAGATTATACAAAATTAGATATGAAATATGATATTATCTACGATGCAGTTGGTAAGTCTTCATTTTCCCAATGCAAAAACATTCTAACCCCTGAAGGGAGATACCTTTCAACTGTTCCAACATTAAAGATAGTATTGAAAACAATGTTTAAAATGAATCAAAAAGGGAAGAAGTCGTTGTTTACAGCTACAGGACTACGAAAACCAGAGGAAAAACACAAAGACTTAGAACTACTAGAAAATTTATTACAGACTGGACAAATAAAACCATTAATGGATAAAGAATATAATTTTGATGAAATGATTCAGGCACAAAAACATGTTGAATCTGGACATAAAAAAGGGAATGTATTAATTAAAATCTAAAGATCTATAAGTCAAAAAATAGAATATATATCAACCTGATAAATTGCAGATTTATCAGGTTGATTATTTTTATACTTTTATATTATTTAAAAGTGTGAGATCATTGTTATCAATCAATTAATTGGTTTTGCTATAGAGCATTTTCTTTAAAATATATTAATATTAGTTTATAATTAGAGGATATATAGAAGATGTTTGAGTAAAATCTACTATGTTAAGTACATCTTATATGGAGGCAAATATGGATACCAATATATTAATGGGAATACTAAATAATGCAATATTACTTTTAGGACTTGGAGTGATCTATTCCGTAATGCCTGTAAAGAAAACGAAAAGTATGATAATTCAATCCTTCGTTATTGGATTACTTATATCGATGATTGTAGTTTTTGTAATGTTGAATCCTTTTCCAATTTCAGAAGGAGTTGTCTTAGATACAAGATCAATTCTTATTAGTGTGTCTGCGTTCTTTTTTGGACTTATTCCAACTCTGATGACAGTCATTACTGCATCAATTGTGAGAATTGATGCAGGTGGATCTGGAACGACCACTGGTCTTTTAGTCATTTTTTCTTCTGGCTTGATTGGTCTTCTATTTAGAAAGTTTCGTTACAATATCATTATGAGTCAAAAGATTCGTAGATTGATTGAGTTTTTTATCTTCGCAATTGTTGTTCATGTTGTGATGTTGATTATGTTTCTTGCTCTTCCCGAGGATTCAAGATTTGAAGTGATTAAGTCAATTTCCTCTTCAGTCTTATTGCTATATCCAATAGTAACTGTTTTTTATGCAGTTCTAATATTCCTTCGATATGACAATGTAACTGAAAGAGATAAATTAATTTCGGATCTTATAAAAGAAAAACAATTATCTCGAATTACTTTATTATCTGTCGGAGACGGAGTGATATCTACTGACAATAATGGAACAATAACTTTAATAAATACTGTTGCTGAAGACTTAACTGGGTGGAAAAGAGAAGAAGCAATCGGGAAAAATATTGAGGAAGTTTTCTGTATATTTGAAGAAAACACAAATATTAGAAGCAATAATATTGTTCAAGAAGTAATTGAAAGTGGCGTCGTTCATGAACTTGACAATCACACTGTTTTAGTGTCTAAAACAGAAGAAGAAAGACCAATTGAAGATAGTGCTGCGCCAATAATTAGTTCTAATGGTGAAGTCGTTGGTGTTGTTTTGGTATTCAAAGATGTGACAGAAAAGAAACAAGTAATGAAAGCATTGCTGGCAAGTGAGAGGAATTTAAAACAAGCTCAAGAGATTGGTAAAATTGGATCTTGGGAATTAGTCTTAACTGAAAACAGAATATGGGCATCGGATGAATCCTTTAATATTTATGGTTTAAAAAGAGAAACTAACTACATTGATTTAAACGTCATTCAAGCGATGGTTCACGATGAAGATAAAAACAGATTGACAAAGGAACTTGAGGACTTAATCAAGTCAGATAAAATCTATGACATTACTTATAAATTGCGTCTGGAAAACGACACAATTAAATATATCAATTCCAAAGCTTCACTTATCAAAGATATAGATGGGAAACCATCTAAAGTTATCGGTGTAATTCACGATGTTACGGATTTTAAAATTCAAGAATTAGAACTTGAATATGCTGCCAATAATGATTATCTAACCGGAATTTTTAATCGAAGATATTACGAGGAAAACTTAATGAAGTTAGATAGTGAAGAGAACTATCCACTAACAATAATTATGGCTGATATCAACGGATTAAAACTAATCAATGACGCCTTTGGTCATTTATCGGGGGACAAAGTTTTAATCTCTGCCTCAAAAATCATTTCAGACTCTTGTAGAAAAACTGATTTATTAGCTAGAATTGGTGGTGATGAGTTTGTTATTGCAATGCCAAAAACAAATGAGAGTGAAGCGGAAGAAATCATCAAGAATATTAGTGTAAAGGCAGAAGAAGTAAAAATTGAATCAATTCCACTTTCGATTTCTTTTGGATATAAAACAAAGTATGACAAAGAAGAAGATATTCAAGATATCTATAGAAGCGCCGAAGATTCAATGTATCGCCAGAAACTAATTGAAATTCCATCAATGCGAAGCAGCGCGATTGAAACAATATTAACAACGCTTTATGAGAAGGATATCAATTCAGAAAATCATTCAAGAAGAGTTTCAAATATCAGTGAAAGACTAGCTAAAGCATATGGTCTTGAGCGACAAGAGGTTTCAGAAGTTAAGACTGCTGGATTGCTTCATGATATTGGAAAAATAATCATACCAATTAACATCATTAATAAGGTGGGTAAACTAACAAAAGAAGAGTATGATTCCATTAAGACACATCCAGAAATTGGATTCAGAATATTAAATTCCACTTCCGATATGAGAAGCATATCGAATATTATTTTAAACCACCATGAAAGATGGGATGGGAAAGGATATCCAAGAGGAATTAAAGCAGACGAAATTCCGTTACAAGCAAGAATCATTTCTATTGCTGATGCATTTGACGCGATGACTACTGAAAGAACATATCGTCAAAAAATTTCAAAAGAAGATGCATTGTTGGAAATTGTAAATAATTCATCCACACAATTTGATCCAGATTTAGTGAAAATATTCAAATCCCATTTTGATACAATAACCTCCGACTGATCATCGGGTATCTAATGATCCAAATTAACTTCATTTAAAGGTGTTAAAAAAGCTCTAAGAATGCTTTTCATACTATACTTAGGACTTTAACGATTCATAAGTTTTAAATGAATGAGGATTAAAAAAATCTATAATAAAGCACCAATCTTCTATCGATTGGTGCTTTATTTATATTTAATAGAGTTAAATATCAAGTATGCTGATATAACTACAGGTAAGTCATATTACTTGCTTTAGTATAAAAAATTAGGTATTATACAAATATCATTAGTGCACGATTAAAATTTGGGAGGTATTTATGATAGATGAAATATTAAAGATTGATCAACAACTATGTTTTAGATTATATGCAGTATCTAGAAAAATGACAAAGGCATATAAGCCGTTGCTTCAAAAGTTCAATTTAACATATCCCCAGTACATTGTAATGTTAGTTTTGTTTGAACATCGTAAAATTGATTTTCATGAGTTGAGTAAGATTGTTCAACTAAAAACAGGAACACTAACACCAATCATTGACAAACTTCACAAGATTGGCTATATCGAGAAAGAAAGAAATGAGAGTGACGGAAGAAAAGTATTTATTGTACTTTCGAAAACCGGTGAAAAATTAAATGATGAAATCATCGAGGTTCCTCTAGCGCTTGCTTCGCAATTGGATTTGAAATTGGAAACATATCAAAATTTAGTAAATGACTTAGATAGATTATCAGATATTTTAAATATAAATTTAAAACAGGAAAAGGAGATTTATTAAAATGGAAAAAGAGATTACATTTAGCAGTTTACGAAGATTTAATATTATTATGGGAGCACTTCATTTGTTCCAAGGGATAATGATGATTATTTTAGGGTTATCATTAACCCAATTAAGAGATTTTAAGTTACAAATTTTTCAAAATTATTTAATATTCGTTGAAACAAGTCCAGGTGAAGGGTATTTAGATTTTGCTAGAAGTGAGCTTTTCACATTGCCATTCTTCGTTCTTGTTGCATCATTTTTACTGATTTCAGCGGTTGCACATGCATTGATTTCTTTACCAAAAAAACTTAACAATATGTATAATGAAGACTTATCAAAAGGAATAAATCGCTTAAGATGGTTTGAATATGCTTTAAGTTCATCTGTGATGATTGTCTTGATTGCATATTTATTTGGTATTTGGGACATCGCTTCACTTGTCTTAATATTCCTTGTTAATGCATCAATGAATTTATTTGGATTAGTTATGGAACAATTAAATTCTGGAAAAAATAAAAAAGATATTAATTGGGGACCATTTATTTGGGGTTCAATTGCAGGGTTAGCTCCATGGATCGCAATTATTCTCTATATGACAGGAGCAACTCCAGAAGCAACTGCACAAACTCCTTGGTTTGTATGGGCAATCGTTGGTTCGTATTTTGTAGCATTTAACACTTTCCCAGTAAATATGATTTTACAATATTTGGGAAAAGGAAAATGGATGAATTATATATATGGAGAAAGAGGATACATTATTCTCAGTTTAGTAGCTAAAACAGTACTTGCTTGGTTAGTTTTAGTAGGAGCTTTACAACCTAACTAGAAACTACTGAAATCTCCTATCAAAAAATCTGTATGAAGGAGTAAAATATTATGAAAGAATTAAAAAATAAAGTAATAATTGTAACAGGTGCCGCAAGTGGAATCGGAAGAGAATTAGTGATTCAACTTGTACAAGAAGGTGCTAAGGTTGCTGCTTTAGACATTAACGTTGATAACTTAGCACAAACGATACAATTAGCAAATGGCAAAGAAAATCAAGTGAGTTCACATATCGTAGATATGGCAAACACAACTGATGTGAATAAGTTACCAGAAGAAGTTGTCGCAATTTTTGGAAAAATTGATGGCGTAATAAACAACGCCGGAATTATTCAACCTATGGTGAAATTTGAAAAACTCGATTCAGCTATTTGCAAAAAAATATTTGATATTAATACCTTTGGTGTATTTAATTTAACTAGATCAGCTTTACCTTACATTCATAAAAGCAATCAAGGATTTATTGTTAATGTATCAAGTATGGGTGGGTTTTTACCTGTTCCAGGACAGGCAATATATGGCGCAACAAAAGCTGCTGTGAAACTATTCACAGAAGGTTTATATGCAGAATTAAGAGATACAAATGTCAGTGTTTCTGTTGTTTTCCCAGGTGCGATTGATACTAATATCGCAAGCAACAGTGGACTTGATTTGAGTGGTAGTTCGGATATGAAAGTCAAAACAACTTCTGCCCCTGATGCTGCCAAGATTATAATCAAAGGAATGAAAAAAGGAAAATTACGTATTTTTGTTGGGAAAGATGCAAAAATGATGGATAAACTATATCGATTCTTCCCAGTATTTGCAGTAAACATGATGCAAAAAATGTTAGCGGGAATATTAGAATCTTAATTAAGTATTTAAAAAATAAAAAAACACCTTTTTAGTAGACTGAAACCCATTTAGTTTAGTCGAAATAAAGGTGTTTTTTTATAGGAGTTTAAATGAATTAAAGTTTATTTTTTGTTTCTATCAAGTGCTTTTTGTAATAACACAGCACCAAGAATTAAAATACCTTTAATCAAATCATTTACAAATGCAGGAACTTTGAACGATGTTAAAATTGCATCAATTGCATAAAGGACAACAATACCAAAGAATGTTCCTTGAACAAATCCTCTACCTCCTGCCATTGATGTTCCCCCAATAGCGACTGCAGCAATTGCATCAAGTTCAAATCCTTTTCCAGCAGTAGCAGTATCGACACTACCAAATCTTGTAACATATAAGAATGCTGCGATACCTGTTAATAATCCAGTTAATGAGAAAATATATATTTTGATTCGATCGACATTTATACCGCTTAAGCGAGCTGCTTTTTCATTTGATCCTACGGCATAAACGTATCTACCAAATTTTGTTTTTGTCATTAATAAGATAACCAGTCCTACAACAATAACAAATATCCAAACCAAGTTCGGTATATTTAAAAATTTACCATATGCAATTTCTCTTAGTATTCCATAATAAGCTTCTTGATCAATTAGAATTGGACCACCTTGTCCTTGTTGGATTGTCAGTGAACGAAAGGCAGTCATTGTGGCAAGTGTAACGATGAAACTAGCAACCTTTGCTTTACCAATAAAGAATCCATTAATTGCACCAAGAATTGCCCCAAATACAATCGCAAACAGCAAACTAATGAAAACGGAATGGGTGGCATTAAATACAACTGCTGTATTTGCTGCTACAAGGGCTAACACACTCCCTACAGACAAATCAATATTACCTGAAATAATTACAAGAGTCATTCCCAATGCAATTATCCCTATAAATGTTGAAGATTTAACAAGATTGATAATGTTAGCAAAACTTAAAAAGTTCGAACTAGCAAAACTACCAATAATGAGAAGAATGATTAAAGATACGACGTAATTATGATTAATAAAAATATTTCTTAAAAATGGCCATCCTTTATTATGCCAGAACTCTTTGAAGTCGAATTTTGCTTTTGTTTCCATTTCTAAGACTCCTTCCTATTTGATCCAGTTGAATAGTACATTACATCTACTTCATTTAACTGATCAAACGTTAAAATTTTGTTGATATCACCACGATACATTACAATACATCGGTGTGCAATTTTGTGAATTTCTTGAAATTCACTACTAAAAACAATAATACTTTTTCCTTGCTTAGCTAATTTATTGATTAATTGATAAATTTCAAATTTTGCACCAACATCAATACCTTGTGTTGGATTATCTAAAATATATACTTCACTATCTAATTCAAACCATCTTGAGAAAATTACTTTTTGTTGGTTACCACCACTAAGAGAAGTCACTAAATCTTTTGGTGAACCAACTTTTATATTTGTTACTTTTTGATTTCGCTCAAAACGTTCTAACTCTTCTTTATTATTAATAAAGAGTTTTTTGTGTTTCGAAGTAAAATGAGCAACCGATACATTATTCAGTATGGAGAAATCCTTTATGATCGAACGTTCTTTTCGATTTCTTGGAATCATACTAATTCCTGATTTCATTACATTTTTTATCGATGAGAGATTTAGCTTTGTACCATCAAGCAATACTTCTCCAGATGTAATTTTTCGAGCACCAAATAATGATTCACTTAATTCTCCCCGACCATCTCCAAATAACCCTGTTATAGCAACAACTTCACCTTTTTTGATATCAAAGCTAATATTTCTAAAGAATGGTTCACAAGTAATGTTCTTGATTTCTAAGACTTTTTCACTATTGACTTGATCTCGTTTGATGTTTTTATCTTCAACAATACTTCTACCAACTAGTAAATTAGTCGCAGTTTCTTCATTAATGTCTTTGAAAAATCCGCTCTTAATAAATTTTCCATCACGTAAGACCGTATATTTATCACATATTGCGAATAACTCAGGCATTTTGTGAGAGATATATATACAACTAATATTATGAGACTTTAAATCTTTCATAATACCAAACAAATTATCAATTTCTTTATTTGTCAGTGCTGTAGTGGGCTCATCCATGATTATTAATTTACTGTCAAATAAAATCGCTCTTGCGATTTCTACTAACTGCTTTTGTAAGGTATCAAGTTCTCTTACAAAAACAGTAGGATCAATATCGACATTCATTCTTTTGAACACTGCATAGGATTTATTAATCATCTCTTTTTTGTTTAAATAGACCTTACCTTGAACTAATTCATTATGAAGAAAAAGATTCTCGAAAACCTTTAGGTCATTAATTAAATTCAACTCTTGATGAATAAAAGCTATTCCTAATTCTTTAGCTATTGAAGCAGTAATAAAAGAATATTCTTGTCCGTCAATTTCGATATTACCCTCAGTTGGTCTTAAAACACCACCTAGTATATTCATTAATGTACTTTTCCCAGCGCCATTTTCTCCAAGTAAGCCATGAATTTCTGAATCGCCAATTTCAAAAGATACATTTTTTAATGCTTGGATTGCTCCGAAATTTTTTGATATATTATTAAATTTTACAATCATTTTATCACATCCGTTATTTACTTTTGCAATTTTTATAAGTCGGCTATATAGCCGACTTATATTTTGTATAATTGCTTTTTATTAGTCTTCTAATGAATATCTTAAAGTGTATACTGGACCTTGCATAAATGCTTCAAAGTTTGTATTATCTACCATTTCAGTAGCAACTAAATATTGTCCACTTACAGTTACATCATTTAATACATCAATTCCTAATTGAATGGCATCAACAACCATAGCAGGGCTGAATGAATATGCAACTTGATCAATTCCTAAAGTTTCGTAATGATCAAATAAAGCTAATAATTCTCTTGATGCACTTACTGCAGATACTAATTGAATATTTAATGTATATGTACCAGTATAACCTTCAATTGCAGATAGTACACCAGCTGCAACTTCTGCATCATGTGTAAAGATTGCTTGTACGCTTTCAACATCTGCTTGGCTACTTGTTGTTAAGAATGTTTCCATTTGTTGTTGTGCAGTATCTTTACTCCAACCTGTAGACCATTCTTGTAATTTGTTAAAGTTTGTATCAGCAGTACTCCAGAACCCTTCAGATCTTTGAGTAGGAACACTTGAGTTGTCACCTTTGAATTCTAAAATGTTTACTGCTCCGGCAGCCAATTCAGTTGCAAAATATGTGTTGAAATAAGTTCCTGTTTCTTCACCAATTGTAACGTTGTCTCCTAATAATTCTGCAGTTTCATTAAAGTCACTGATTAATCTGTCATAAATAATTAGTGGGATACCTTCGTCAACGATTTGTTGAGCTGCTGATTTTAACTCATCACCATTATGTGGCCATAAGACAACAACATCTACACCGTCAGCGATTACTTGATCGATTTGGTTTGCTTGTTCAACTACGTCATCAGAAATTAAGAAAACATAGTTGTATCCATCTGCTTCGGCTAACGATTGTGTAGCTGCTT
The DNA here is from genome assembly GCA_041554935.1 of Candidatus Izemoplasma sp. GTDB lineage: Bacteria > Bacillota_I > Bacilli_A > Izemoplasmatales > Izemoplasmataceae > Izemoplasma. The sequence continues at coordinate 28,306 of JBFFLJ010000007.1, read as the reverse complement.
CAGCATGATTGATACTTTCTCCTAAAAATCCGTGGTCTGCACTTGGCATGATTACTGCGATAGTTTTTGTATCATCTTTACCACCACAAGCACTTAATGCAAATACAGTTACTAATAATAATGCTAATCCTAATAATTTTTTCATTTTTAAATACTCCTCCAGTTTTCTTTCTATATTTTGTTTTTTTGAATCCTAATCAATCACATTGTTGATTCACGATGTATAATCGTGTGAGATAGTATGACTTTTTTATTTGGTGTCTCATTATTTTGTAGTTTGTCATAGAGTAAATTAAAAGCCTCTTGTCCTAAATCAAAACGTGGTTGAGCTACTGAAGACAGTGTCGGAGAGAAAAACGAAGTGATTGAAGTATTATCAAATCCAATAACACTAATGTCTTTACCGACTTGCTTCCCTAAACTTTGTAGCTCTTTTACAGCACCAATGGCTAACGCATCTGATACACAGATAATAGCAGTAGGTGGATTTTCAATACTCATAAGTGTCTTCGTTGCTTTTGCACCATCTTTATAACGATAAAAAGATTTCACAACTAAATCATCATCAAATTTAAGCCCGTTATCTATCAAGGCTTCTCTATATCCTCTTTCACGAGATTGCTCTGAATACTTATAATAATCACCACTTATCATTGCAATTCGTTTATGTCCTTTTTTAATGAAGTCTGTGCAAACATCGTATATTGCTTGTCTATTATCTACAACAACACTACTCACATCTGCACCTAATGTAGGCTCACAGCATTGAACGAAAGGGAACTTTTGTGCCAATTCCGTGATTTTTTCAGGTTCTAAGGTATTGAAAAAACTAATACAACCATCAACTTGCTTCATATGTAGCATATCTAAATATTTTAATTCTGTTGATTTTTCTAAATTTGTAACAGCGACCAAGATGTTAATCCCAGCTTCCTCGGCTTTTGCTTCAATTCCATGAAGAATTCTAGAATAGAATTGATTTGCCATTGTTGGAAGCAGAACAAGAATTTTATCACTTTTTTGAGTTCGCAAATTTCGTCCAGTACTATTTGGGACAAAGTTGTGTTCCTCTATAACTGCTAACACCTTTTTTCTAGTTGAATCAGCAACATTTTGATCGTTATTAATGACCCTTGATACAGTGGCAACAGATGTTTGACATAGCTTTGCAATATCTTTGATTGTCACAAAAACCCCTCCTAAATAACATAGTTTATGTAATCGATTACAATGCAATTATATCACAATAGTATATGATGTCAACCCTTTCATTTTGACAAAAAGATAATTATTTGAGAATTATTTGCATAAATCACAAAGTTTATGTATAATATAATGTAATCGATTACAAGGAATTGAAAGAAGGTGCCATATGAAAATTTATAGAACCGGAGTTATTGGAACTGGCTTTATAGGTGTAGCTCACGTAGAAACGCTTCGTCGATTAGGAAATGTGGAAGTTGTTGCAATATGTGATAAATTTAATGCTGCGGAAAAAGCAGAAGAATTATTTGTGAAAGAACATTATAAAGATTATAAATTAATGATTGATGAATGTGGTTTGGATTTTGTACATATTTGTACTCCGAATAATACTCATTACGAAATTGCCAAATATGCATTGAGTCACAATGTTAATGTATTATTAGAAAAACCAATGGCTTTTTCAACCGAAGAAGCAAGAGAATTATTTGAAATTAGTGAACATAAAAATTTAATTTGTGCAATTAACTTTCATAACAGACTTTATCCAGCAGCTGTTTTTATGAAAGATTATATATCTTCTCTCAAACTTGGGAATATCATGTCTGTAAATGGAATGTATGTTCAAGACTGGTTATTGTTTGAAAATGATTACTCTTGGCGATTAAACAAAAAAGAATCTGGAAACACAAGAGCTGTTGCTGACATTGGCTCACACTGGCTAGATTTAATCCAGTATGTAACAAACTTAAACATTGTTGAGGTATTCGCTGATTTTAAAACAGTGTACCCAAGCAGAAAAAAAATAAAAGGTCAACAATTAGCTTTTTCAAAGAATTCTGAAGGCGCAGAATATGAAGATATAAATATTGACACAGAAGACATGGCATCAATACTATTTCGATTAGAAAACGGTGCAATGGGTAATTTATTCATTTCACAAGTCGCAGCAGGAAGGAAAAACACGATTGATGTTTTAATTTCAGGAACCAAAGCTTCTTTAACTTGGCAACTAGAGAACAATGAAAAAGTAATCATCGGAAAACGTGATGAGCCATCTGAGATTGTTTTAAAAGATGCATTAATCATGGCGAGCGCAATCAATCAAATGGATTATCCTTCGGGACACACAGAAGGTTTCGCAGATGCATTTAAACAAGTATTTAAAGAAGTATATTATCAACCAGCAACTAAACATTATGCAACATTTAAAGATGGATATGACATAATGTTATTGGCAGATAAGATATTTGAAAGCTCACAATTACAACAATGGGTATCAGTGAAAGGAGTACATAATGAAGATTGGATTACTTAGTGCAATATTGCCTGACAGTACATTTGAAGAAGTAATCGATATAGCATCGGACAACGGATACGAGGCAGTAGAACTTAGCTGCTGGCCAAAAGGGACAAGTGATCGAAGATATGCTGGTGTAACCCATATTGATGTGGATTCACTGACAGAAGAAAAAGTAAAATATTATTTAGACTATGCAAAATCCAAAAATATTGAAATAATGGCTTTTGGATATTATCCCAACGCTTTAGATAAAAATCGTGAAAAAGGGGATTTTTACATTTCACACATTAAAAAAATAATTAAGGCAGCTAGCTTATTCGGAATTAATAGAATAAGTACTTTTATTGGAAGAGACCAATATTTAGATATTGAGGAAAATATTGAATTATTCAAAAAATATTGGCCGCCAATTATACAATATGCTGAAGACTTACAAGTCTATGTTGGAATTGAAAATTGCCCAATGTATTTTACTGAAAATGAATGGCCAGGGGGACAAAACTTAGCAACTAGTCCTGCAATATGGAGAAGAATGTTTGATATTATACCTTCTGATTATTTTGGATTGTCATATGATCCTTCACATTTTCATCTTCAAGGAATGGACTATATCAAACCAATATACGAGTTTACTGAAAAACTATTTCACATCCACTTAAAAGATATTAAAGTATATCAAGATAAAATAGATGAATTCGGATTGTTTACACACCCACTAAATTATATGGATCCAAAAATACCTGGAAAAGGTGGAATAGATTGGGGAAAATTCATTAACTCATTAAAAGAAGTACACTACGACAACTGTGCTTGTATAGAAATTGAAGACAAAGAATATGAAGATTCTTTTGAAAGTGTTCTTAGAGCTATTAAAGAGAGTTATCATAAAGTCATTCCACATTTTTAAAAACATAATAAGTAGTTAGACTAATAGTCAAACTACTTTTTTATTACTTATATTCTTTAAAACACATCCATAACTTTAAATCCATGTTATAATATATTAAGAGGCTACTATTTGTAGAAGGAGTTGATTAGATGTCAAATCGATTGAAGTTAAAGAAACATAAAGTGAAAGAAAAAGACGCTGAAAAAGACAAAGAAGTAAAAGAAGAAAAATACAGTGCTAAGTTCTTGCAAGGGAAACAAGAAAAAGGAACAATAGCCAACAGTTTCAGTGGAAAATCTTCAAAAGAATTTTCTAGAAAAAAAGTATAAAAACAGGAATAACTATTCCTGTTTTTTTGTGTATAATTATTCTTTAAAGATAAATTAAAGAACAATTGTTTGACATTACATGAAATTATGATAATATTACATAGCACTAGGATTTAAAGTATGCTTTGATTGCCGTCTTAGCATATGGGCTATCTAACCTATTATCGGGTCCTAGCGTAGGTTTAGTTTCCAGTAGCGTTTTCCAGCGCTACATACGGATACTAATTTATGGAGATATCTTTTGATATCTCTTTTCTATATCAAGTTGAGGAGGACGATATATATGGATGGAACAAATCGAAAAAATATCAAAACTGGGTCACATGTTCTGGTAGTTCAAAAACATCATCAAAGATCAGGTGAAACAACAGAAGGTTTCGTTTCAAAAATTTTGACAAACTCTCAAAATCATCCTCACGGGATTAAAGTGATGCTGGAAGATGGGATTGTTGGAAGAGTAAAAGAAATTCTTCAAAAATAGATTTAACCGACACATTTACGTAAAAAACAACATTAAAGAAATGAAGAAAATTTTGTAGATATTAATGAACCCCTCCTTAATATAATATGGAGGGGTTCATATTTTTTATCATTTTGTTTTGTGGGATTAAGAATTATATTTAGGAGAACATATATTTACGATCTCATACGATGTAATCCTGTTCCCATGAATTGATGCTTTTAAAGGTTTTGAGAACCTATTCAAGAATAAAAGCAAAAATCTCTTTGATAAATATAAAAATGTGGTATAGTTGTTTGTATGCTTTTTTGAAAAACTGAATGGATAATGAAAGAATTTGATAATATGAGAAAACAAAATGTAATTAATGTCGCAGTAATTGCGCATGTTGATGCAGGAAAATCGACTTTGGTTGATGCGCTGCTCCAACAAAGTCATGTATTTCATGAGAATGAAGTAATGATTGAACAAGTTATGGATAGTAATGATTTAGAACGTGAACGTGGAATTACAATCTATTCTAAAAACTGCTCTATAGAGCATAACGGAACCAAAATCAATATTGTTGATACACCAGGACATGCTGATTTTTCAAGTGAAGTTGAAAGAATTATGAAGACTGTTGATACAGTTATTTTGCTTGTAGATAGTAGCGAAGGTCCGATGCCGCAAACACGTGTAGTATTGAAGAAATCCTTAGAACAAGGTGTTAAACCTATTTTATTCATAAATAAAATTGATAAAAAAGATGAACGAGCTGAAGAAGTTGTTGATCTAAGTTTTGACTTATTCGTTGAACTTGGAGCAACACATGCACAGCTCGATTTTCCAATTATTTACGGAGTAGCTCGTGAGGGAATTGCAATTCGAGATATGGATCACACAAGTACGAACTTAGATCCGCTGTTTGATTTACTGTTAGAACACGTTGAATCTTATCCTGATAATTCTGACGAACCTTTAAAAATGCAAGTTTCAACACTTGGATACGATGATTATTTAGGACGTTTAGGAACAGGTAGAATTACTCGAGGAACATTAGTCCGTGGAGCAACATATAAATTAAGTAAACGTGATGGAAGTATAGTTTCAGTTAAAATTGCAAAACTATTTGTTAATGAAGGCTTAAGCAAAGTTGAAAAAGAGGAAGCTTTTGCTGGAGATATCGTTACATTTAGTGGTGTCTCACATATTTCAATTGGAGAGACATTATGTGATGTCAATCACATTGAACCAATGGAAATGATTGAAATCGAAAAACCAACGTTAGCGATGAATTTTTTAGTAAATGATTCACCATTTGTTGGACGTAGTGGAAGTTTGGTAACGACTCGTCAAATTCGTGCTCGTCTTCAAAAAGAACTGGAAACGAATGTTGGACTTGAAGTTGCTGAATTAGACGGTGTTGAAGGATACAGAGTAAGTGGTAGAGGAGAATTACATTTATCTATTCTACTTGAAAATATGAGACGTGAAGGTTTTGAATTAAGCGTTTCTAAACCAGAAGTACTATTCCGCGACATTGATGATGTTCGACACGAACCTTTTGAAAAAGTAATCATCAGTGGGCCAGACAATTATATTGGTAGTGTGATTGCACAATTAAACCAACGCAAAGGTGTAATGATTGCGATGGATAGTGAAATTGGATTTACGAAAGTTGAGTATTTAGTGCCTACAAGAGGACTAATTGGATATCGAAGTGAATTTATCAATACAACCAGAGGACAAGGAACAATTGAGAAATCATTTGATTCATATCGTCCGTATGCTGGTGAAATTGATGATCGCCGTAATGGTGTCTTTATTGCAAAAGAAAAAGGAAAAACAATGGCCTATAGTTTATTTAATCTTTCAGAACGTGGCAGAATGATTGTTGGACCAGCGACAGAAGTTTATCCAGGAATGATCGTCGGGCTAAATTCAAGAAGCAACGATTTAGTCGTTAATCCATGTAAAAATAAAAACTTAACGAATGTGCGATCTAGTGGAACTGATGAAGCAGTAAAACTACTTGATCCAATTAAATTCACTTTAGAAGAAGCTTTAGAATTTATCGCAAGTGATGAACTTGTTGAAATTACTCCTGATGTGATAAGAATTCGTAAAAAAGTTTTGGACGAGAAAGATCGAAAAAGATTATATAAAACAGCAGTAGAATAAAAACTAATTAAAAAAACGCCTTCAAGTAGATTTGAGAATATATTTTATAATATTTCAAATTTTGGAGGCGTTTTTATTAGAGATTTTGGAAAACATTCTGAGTTTGCGAATATATGAATACATGTTATAATTAGTCTAAGGAGATGAATACTGTGAAGCCAAAAATTAAAAATATTTTACGTTTTGATTATGTTTCTACAATGTTGTTTGTTTTATCTGCCATTTCGACACTATTGGTGGTTGCAATTATCGCTGTTCAAGGTGAAATGCTGGTGGTTGCAATTTTAATATTTATTGCTACAACAGGGTTATTATCATATCGAGTTTATGCGGTTAGCAGAAAGTTAAAACTATACTATGAGAATGTTGTTTCTGCTGATGTATATCGAGTTGATAATGAAAGAGGTAGTGTAAAGGTTGGTTTGAAATATGTTTATAACGATCAAGAATATAGTAAAAGAATAACAATTTATACCGGCCCAATTTTAAAATCAAAAATCAATAAAATGACAAACACAGAATTAATTGTTTCAGTTACAAACCCCAAAGATGTTTACATGAAAGAACTTTTCTATAAATAAAACACTCCTAAAAAAGGAGTGTTTTATTTATAGAATAGAAAGGGTTTTTAAAAACTTTGAGATTGGATAGTTGATTTTTTTTGCAGCGAAATACACTCTATACATTGTCTACTGAAGTTGGAACTTCATCATCAATACAAGACCCGTCTTGGTCGCCTTGAGGATTTACTATGTTGTTATTGAAACCTTCGTTGCCTCCACCGTTGCCTTTTCTTGCTCTTGTTCGAGTTTGAATTTGTGGACTTTCAATTCCTAGATCAGTGTATAGTTCGTGCATATCTGCTTTTACTACAGATAACGCATCCAAGATTTCTTGATCTGTCATAATAGACCAATCATATGTTGCATTAATTACATCAATTGCAGATACAACTGTGAATGCTTGCTCTTCTGTTAATGTTGCTAAGAATTCTTCACTAGGATAAGGATACCCTGATTCTTTAACTGTTTCTAGTAGATTTCCTTGGACTCTTGATTGGACCATAACCTTGATTTGATTCGCAACATTTGTAACTGTTTGATTAACTTGTTCGTTTTGCATTGCTACTGCACTACCTCCTGAAAACATTAAACTTCCTAAAAATAATAATTTCATAATATATTTCCTCCTATTTTGTTTTGTCACAGGTATAACAGTTTATGATATGGTTTTTGTTGGAAAAATATTAGTTTATTTTTTAAACAAAAGGCTGAATTAAGCCTTTGTGGCATAATAGTGGGATTAGTGAAGTTAAAATAATTTTTGATTTATTAAAATTTATTACGGGTTAAAAAAATAATAATTAATAATTTTCTTGTATATGTATTTTCTCAGTAGTATAATGGAGGTGTAATAATATATAAGGAGGTCTTTCATATGATTACAAGAAAAGACATATTTACAATTAATGATGTACCAGGTAGAAAAGTTGTTGAAACATTAGGTTATGTTAAAGGTTCAACCGTTCAAACTAAACATATTGGTAGAGATTTTATGGCTGGATTAAAAACTTTAGTCGGTGGTGAAATTACTGCTTACACTGAAATGATGGAGGAAGCTCGTAAAATTGCAACAGAACGATTATTAAAAGATGCTGAAGAATTGGGAGCGAATGCTATTGTTGGATTTCGTTTACAATCTTCACAAGTTATGCAAGGAGCATCAGAAATCATTGCATACGGTACTGCGGTAATTTTAGATTAGGGGTGTAATTATGAAACATAAAATGGAATCTACTCCACGTATTTTGACAATTATTGGATTGGCTTTTGAAGGTCTTTCAGTGATTGGGATTTTTGTCACTCTTCCCCTCTTACGCAAAGTTCTTGATCCTGCGTTCTTGCTAGAAATGGATCCAACAATTACACAGGCTGATTTGGATTTTATTGAGATATTTAATGGTTTTATTTTAACATTTGCAATTATAAGTGGAATTATTATATCTATATTCTTCATTATTAATCTAATTCTATTTACAAAATTACTTCGTGGAAAGTTTACAGAAGAAACTGCTAAAAAAGTGTATTTGTATCAATTTATATGGGGAATCGTTTGTATCTTTATTAATTCAATTGTTGGTATTTTATATATTATATCTGGGTATACAGGTCAACAAGGACCAAATACTGATCAACCTAGAGAGGGGATTTAATAATGGAAACAGAAATACTACAAATATTACCACTCTTGATTCCGCTCCTTTTGATTGATTTAGGAATGAGAATTTATGTTGTTATACAAATATTTACAGCTAAAGAAAAAGAAATAAAAATTCGTTGGAGCCCAATCGGATGGATCTTAATTGTACTTTTGGTGAACTTCGGATGGGTATTCTTCTTAATCTTTGGGAAGGAAGAATAATGAACGCTATTACTGTCAAAAACTTAACAAAATCGTATCAAGGACTAATTGTTTTAAAAAATTTAAATTTAGAAATTAAAAAAGGTGAAGTCTACGGCTTTATTGGAAAAAACGGTGCTGGGAAAACAACAACAATTAACTTAATTCTATCGCTTATTCATAAAGATAGTGGTGACATAATTGTTGACAATGAATTAATATTGTTTACAAATCAACATTATAAATCTAAAATTGGATACGTCCCAGATGTTCCAGTTTTCCCAAGCTACATGACAGCAAAGGACTATCTAATATATACATTGGAGATGTTTTCATCAAACGTTAATTTTGATGAAAAGATTGATGAAGTATTAACGTTTGTCTCTCTTGATAATAATAAAAAGAAAATCAGTTCTTATTCAAGAGGTATGAAACAACGTCTTGCGATTGCTCAAGCACTAATTCATGATCCTGAGATTTTAATAATGGATGAACCTACAAGCGCACTAGATCCAATTGGACGTGCTGATGTCATGAATATTATCTTAAAATTAAAAGGAAAGAAAACGATATTTTATTCAACACACATTTTAGATGATGTTGAAAAAGTATGCGATCGCATTGGGATTCTCAATGAAGGTGAATTAATCTTAGAAGAATCAATTGAAAACCTTCAAGAAGAGTTTAGTACAAGAAATATTTATGTTCAAACTAAAAATAATTTAGATGTTCTTAAAGAAAAATTACCAACATTATCTTCTGTTAAGGCTTATCGTTTAGAACAAAAAGGTGTTGGAATTAAGTTGAGTGATGATGCTACGCCTAATGATTTATTAAAAGATTTAGTAGCGCTTGATATAGAAATTATTGAATTTCGTCAAGTGCGTCCAAGTGTAGAAGAAATCTTTATTAAGGAGACAAACAATGGGAAAACTTCTTAAATATGATTTTATATATCTCAAAAAAACATCTAAATTTATAATCTTTCCTGCCGTTGCAATTATCTTTGCTATTCTCTCGCCATTAACCGCACGATATATGAATGAATTACTAAAATTCCTAATGACAGAAAGTGGTCCGATTATTTCTTTACCTGATCCTACTGTCTTAGATAGTTACATTCAATATATTGGGAATTTGTATGAGATATTCTTGATTGTTATTATTTTTATTGGTGTAGGAATGTTTATGCGTGATAAAAATAAAGGCTTATTACCACTTATTTTAAGCAAACCAATTCATCGCGTTAAATATTTGTTGAGTAAGCTAACATCATTAAGCATTCTATTATTAGGGACATTAGTTATAAGTGGAGTTATCTTTAGTTATTACACATATTTCTTGTTTGAAGAAGTGGACTTGCTAATTGTCCTAAACACAACTTTGTTGTATTTTCTATATATTTTGTTTATCTTATCAGTAGCAATGTTCTTAAGTGTATTTACAAAATCTTATGCATCGGCTTCGATATTGACGTTTATTATCTATATAGTGACTAATATCATTGGTGGATTTCAAAAATGGGGTCTAGATTATCTTCCTGGTAGAATATCACAGCGAATTAGTGAAGTTGTGATTGGTGTTGTTGATCCACAAACAATGATTATTACAATATTGGTGACAATTGTTTTATCTGGATTGTTGTTATTCTTTAGCATTAAAAAGTTTAATCAATACGATATCTAAAAATAAAAAAAACATCTTTTTTTAAAAGATGTTTTTTATTGGAGTGTTTTGAAGAATAGCTCAGCTGTATTCACATTTGAAGCTAGGGGAATCTTATACACATCACTCAATCTAAACAAAGCCGAAACATCTGGCTCATGAGGTTGCGCAGTTAAAGGATCTCTGAAAAATATAATTAAATCAATATCGCCATTGGCAACTCTTGCACCGATTTCCTGATCACCACCCATTGGACCAGAACGGAAACAATGAATTACGAGAGAGGTCTCTTCCATAATGCGATGGCCAGTAGTTCCTGTCGCATATAACTGATGACGTTTTAAAATGTGCTCATGGCGTTTACTAAAGTCAATAATATCTTGTTTTTTCTTATCGTGTGCAATTAATGCGATTTTCATAAACTCACCTCAATTTATTATATCGTATCTTTGGATAATCACAAAGTAAAAAAAGTAGGATGACATTTACTGTCGTCCTACTTTGTATATAAATCAATTAATCGTTCAATCTTTGGATAGTTAATATATCTTGATTCTCTGAGCAACTCTTTCCCATTACTAAAAATTAATACAGTTGGCACACTGAAAATCAAATGATGTCCCCGAAACTCGTCAATATCATCTACAAAAATATTTTGGATTTCAATATCATCTAAATTTGAAATGTTGTGTTTCATCATGTTTAAAATAGTTTGACATGCACTGCATGTATGAGACTTTGCAATAATCATAACAAAGTCTTTTTGGATAACTTTTTCTGATTCTTTATAAGATGTTATAAGTTTTGGTTCCATAGTATACCTCCATATGTTTCATTAACATTATATGACAAACTATCAGGATTGTCTATTACGATGCAAACGAAAGTTAGTGTACAAACGATACAACATTAGTTACTGCTTATTTAGAATCACAATTCTTATTTGAATAGTAAAGTATATTCCTTGTTGGGAATGTATTATTTTGTTAAGATACAGTTGAGGTGATTCTATGAAAAGTATCCAATATTTAAAGACAATTAGTAATCCAACAAAACTTCGAATTATTAGTATTCTATTAGAAGCGGAGCTATGCGTTTGTGAAATGGAAGAGATTTTAACAATACGCCAAGCCAACATATCTAAAAATTTAAACAGTTTAAAGGAAGCGGGAATCGTTGATGTAAGAAGAGAACGTCCACGCGCTTTTTACTTTTTAACGGAAGAGTTTATTTCAAATAAACACCTGATTAATCATATTCAAGAATTGCGTCTCATAGAACCAAAATTAATGAAAGACTACAAGATGTTTATCAAACATGAGGAAGTAAAAGATCAATCCATTTATGTTTGTAACGTCTTTAAAAACGAGGTGAACTAGATGATCAAAAAAGCAATGAGAGTTGAAGGTATGACCTGTGCGATGTGTGCAAAAACCATTGAAAACACATTTGAACATTACGACGGAATAAGTGCAAAGGTAAATGTTAGCGCAAAAAAAGTTATATTCACATATGATGAATCTCAATTCAATTTGGTTAAGATTGCAGAGATAGTGAGTAGTGTCGGATACGAGCCGATTTTAGAAGAATCATTAGAAGATAATAAAAATGTTCGTAAAAAAATGAAGAGAGAAATCTACATTTCAGTTTTTTTTAGTATTCCACTATTGTGGGCAATGTTTGGACATTTAGAAGTTACTAGTTTTCTCTACGTTCCAACTTTGTTCATGGATGGGATATTCCAATTAATTGTAGCTGGTATCGTTCAATTTTATATTGGTAAAAGATTCTATATTGGTGCATATCACAGTATTCGTAAAAATTCACTTGGAATGGATATTTTAGTTGTCTTAGGCACTTCAAGTGCATATTTATATAGTATGTATTTATTATATGTACAATTGTTTGGTACATCTATGATGTCTCCAATGTATTACTTTGAAATTAGTTCGTTAATTATTACGATGGTTCTAATTGGTAACTACATTGAACATATCGCGAAGGAAAGAACCACAGATGCACTAGTAGAACTGATGAACTTAGGCGCAAAAGAAGCTAGAGTATTGCAAGATGGTATTGAAGTAATGGTATCTATTGATGAAGTAGAAGTTGGCGATGAAGTTATCGTTCTAGCAAATGAAAAGATTCCTGTTGATGGGGAAATCGTCAAAGGAAAAACGGTGATCGATGAATCAATGATTACTGGTGAAAGCATCCCGGTATCAAAAACAATTGCTGATTTAGTAATTGGCGCGACAATCAATATCAGTGAACGTATCACCATTAGAGCCAATAAAGTTGGCGCAGATACATTGTTAAGTCAAATTGTTGCACATGTTGAAGAAGCAAGTGCCGATAAACCACCAATTCAAAGAACAGCGGATAAAATTGCTTCATGGTTTGTTCCAATTGTTGTTTCTATTGCTATCATCAATTTTTTAATTCATTACTTCGTCATCCAAGATATGTTTAATTACTCATTTACAACAACAGTTGCAATCTTAGTAATAAGCTGTCCCTGTGCATTAGGACTTGCGACACCAACTAGTATTCTAGTTGGTAACGGGATTGCTGCTAAGAACCATATCCTATATAAAGGTGGCGAATTCTTTGAACTTGCCAACAAAATAGAAGTAATTGCTTTTGATAAAACAGGAACACTCACAGTGGGGAAACCAAGTGTCACTGATTATGTCGGAAACAAAGAAGTTATAGAATTATTATATTCACTAGAAAAACAATCAAATCATCCAATTAGTTTAGCTGTACAAGAATATTCTTTACTCCATAAAGTAACCGCTCAAGAGGTTGAAGACTTTGAAGTGATTGAAGGAAAAGGATTAAGAGGAACAATCAATAATTTAGAAGTATACGTTGGGTCATATAAAATACTTAAAGATATTAATGTTCCATATGAAACATATCAAGTAGAATACAATAAATTACTGAATGAAGCAAAAACTGTCAACTTTGTTGTTGTCAATCGTAAAGTCGAAGCAATGTATGCAGTCAGAGATGAAATCAAAGAAACATCAAAACGTGTTATTGATGAGATGAAAATCAGAGGACTTGTTCCTTATATGATTACCGGAGATAATCACATCGTTGCAAATGCAATCGCAAAAGAGTTGGGAATCGAAAATATATTTTCCGAAGTGTTACCACAAGAAAAAGCTGAAATTATTCAGCAAATACAACAAGAAGGAAAAGTAGTAGCATTTGTTGGCGATGGTATTAACGATGCACCTGCGTTAAAACTTGCTGATGTTGGAATTGCAATGGGACATGGAACAGACATCGCCATTGATAGTAGTGATGTTACTGTAATGCATCCTGATTTGGGATTAGTTATCAAAGCAATTGATCTTTCAAAAGCAACTTTACGCAACATCTACCAGAACTTCTTATGGGCATTTAGTTATAATATCATTGCTATTCCGCTGGCTGCCACAGGGAGACTTAGTATGGCAATTGCCGCATCGGCAATGGCATTTAGCAGTATAATGGTTGTTCTAAACGCATTGCGTTTAAAAACATATAAGCTTCCAGAATTTACAGACTTAAGTACCAAAAAAATATAAAAGGAGAAGATATTATGAAATTAACAGTAACAAATATGACATGTGGGCATTGCAAAATGACTGTCGAAAAAGCATTAAAAGATAAGGGGTTCAATGAAGTAGTTGTAGATTTAAAAACAAAATCAGTTGATCTTAATTTGAATGGTAAAAGCGTTGAAGAAGCGGTTCAAGCAATTGAAGCGAAAGGTTACGATGTAGAGTTATAATAAAAAGCACAAATTGTGCTTTTTTATTATTGCCTTTTACTATCTCCTTTGTTATAATAAATAACGCTAACTAGATTTAGCAAAATACGTGGGCGGGTAGCGAAGTGGTTAAACGCGACAGACTGTAACTCTGTTCCTTAGGGTTCGGCGGTTCAAATCCGTCCCCTCCCACCATTTTTTAGGAGTGTGGTGTCAACGGTAGCACAACGGTCTCCAACACCGTTGGTACGGGTTCAAATCCTGTCACTCCTGCCATTAAATAAAGTAAAGAAGCCAATTTTGGCTTCTTTTTTATATTTTTTACACTTCAATAGATTCTGAAGGTTTTAAGATGACAACATTGTGTCCAATTAGTAAACGTTTGAATTCTTCAGGATCTGCTATTATTAATCCAAATGTATTGTAATGCATTGGGATAACAGTTTTGGCTTGAATAAATCTCGCTGCTTCAACAGCATCTTTGACATCCATAGTGTAGTTTCCACCAATTGGTAAGAATGCAACATCGATTTGTTCACTTTCAAGTAACTTCATGTCATATGTCAAACCAGTATCACCGGCATGGTAAACTGATTTATTATTAATGGTAATTACAAAACCTCCCGGATTTCCACCATCTTGGATGATTCCATTTTCTGTATACCCGGAACCATGTAAGGCGGGTGTCATTTTGACAGTCCCAAAGTCAAATGTAAATCTACCGCCAATATGCATTGGATGTAGTTTTAAGGTTTTATCCTTTAAAAATAAGATGTTTGCAATTTCTGCGTTTGAAATAATCGTACTGTTATTTGCTTTGGCAATCTCCAAACTATCTCCAATATGATCACCATGGGCATGAGTAATAAAGATATGAGTAATTCCTTGAGTATCTGTTTCATCAACGGTATAGATTGGATTCTTTTTAAGATAAGGATCAATTAATGCTTTGAAATTCTCATGCTCAATTAAAACTGCTGAGTGACCTAAAAACTTAATTTTCATGCTCACACCTCCTACCATTAGATTAGTACTGTTTTATATATAAGTCAAATAATATGTCATAGATTGCGTGCAAACTAGTAGACAAACGAACTAATTTGTTATATATTTAAGACGAAATTAATAAAGGAGTGATTTATTATGAAAATAGAATTATGGTCTGATTTTGCTTGCCCGTTTTGTTATATAGGAAAAGCAAGATTTGAAAAAGCATTAGAAAAATTTCCACATAGGGACCAAGTAGAGGTTATCTACAAGGCATATCAATTAGATCCAAATGCTCCAAAAGTGATGACTTCTTCAGCAGCTGAAGCATTCGCTAAAGGACATGGTACGTCAGTTGAGACTACCAAGGAAAAATTTAAAATGTTTACACAAACTGCGAAAACTGTAGGACTTGAATACAACTATGATATTATTCAATTAACCAATTCATTTGATGCTCACCGCATCGCAAAATGGGCTCGCAAATATAATCAAGAACCAGCTCTTACTGCTCGCTTTATGAAGGCATACTTCACAGAGGGTAAAAATATCGCTGATTTAGATACATTGCTTGAATTAATCAAAGAACTTGGATTAGATGTTTCTGAAGCAAAAGCAGTTTTAGAAAGCAAAGAATACGCTGACATTGTTGAGGCAGAAATTAAAGAAGCGCGACAAGTGGGCGTTAGAGGAGTACCATTCTTTGTTTTAGATCGTAAGTATGGTATTTCTGGAGCACAACAAGAAGAGTACTTTACAGAAGTATTAAACACATTGTGGAAAGAAAATCATCCACTAGAAACAATCAAAGGGGCAGATGAAGGCCATACGTGTGATGATGATACTTGCAGTATTTAATTAATCATATAGGATGCGAAAGCATCCTTTTTTTGTTACAATATTATTACAAATAGATTGAACTAACGAAGGATGTGATGAATTATGGTTTCAACAATTAAATTAGAGTTACGATATAGTGATACCGATCAAATGGGTGTGATCTATCATGCCAATTACTTTTCTTTTTTTGAACAAGGTCGTACCCAGTTTTTAAGAGATATGGGGTATGAATATTACCAACTAGAAGAACAGGGCATTATTTACCCTGTACGCGATGTTCAATGTACATACTTGAAAAGTATACGCTTCGGAGAAGAAATCTATCTAGAGACAAGGGTAGATACCTTCACAAAGATTAAAACGACATATTATCATGAAATAAAGAATAAAGCTGGTGAAATATGCGCAACCGCGAGAACGACAGTTGTAAGTGTAGACAAGGAGTCATTCAAACCTTTACGAATGGATCAAGCTATTCCAGAAATATATAAAGCATATGTTTCTATGTTGCAAAAATAAACATAACGGATATCTATTGTGAATCAAAGTAAGAACCAAAAAAGAATAGGTGAAATTAATGAAAAAAAGATATAATAGAAGATTTGATCAAGAAATCAGTGAAATCGGATTTGGGGCTTGGCAATTGGGTGGAACTGATACTTGGGGATACATGAGTAAAGAAGATGGAATCCAATTAGTTCGTGAGGCCGTGAAAAATGGAGTTACATTTTTTGATACTGCGCCAGGGTATGGAAGCGGAAATAGTGAGAAAATTTTAGGAGAAGCTTTAGAAGGAATTCGCGAACAGGTATTTATTAATACTAAAATCGGCCATGGTCCAAATGGTGAATACGAGTTCAATAAAGAAGGAATTGAAACATCAATAAACCGTTCTTTAAAAAATCTAAAGACAACATACTTAGATAGTGTCGTTCTGCATAATCCGGAACGTTATATATTAGAAGGAAAAACGGATCTATTTTTAAAACTCGAACGATATAAAGAGAAACGTTTGATAAGAGGATTTGGTGTAAGTATTGATTCTCTTGAAGAATTATCTCTTGTGTTAAATAATCTGAATGTGGATACAATCGAAATTATGTTTAATATTATTCACCAAGAAATCATAGAATTATTTGACGAAATTAGTAATCAAGGTATTCTATTAATTATCAAAGTTCCATTAGATTCTGGATGGTTAACAGGAAAATATAATGAACATAGTGTTTTTACAGGTGTCAGAAATAGATGGTCTCAGGAACAAATTAAAGTCCGCAGTGATATTATTGCGATGATCAAGGATATTGTGAAAACAGAAGAATTAGTAATTCCTGCTTTGCAATTTATTCTGCATTATAACGCAGTTGGCACTGTAATTCCTGGAACAAAAAACATCGAACAACTTTATCTAAATATAATGGCAAGTGATAGTATTCTATCTGATGATATTGTGAAAAAGCTTGAAAACTTATATGATACAACAATCAAACACCTCGATACACCTTGGTAGTAAATATATTTTTACTTTAAAATGATTATATAAACAAGACCGTTAAGCGGTCTTGTTTTTTTTATTGTATCACTTCGCCACTTTATAAAAGTAAAGCGCTAAACAAAGCCATTTTTTACTATGAAAAGGCTTACTATGATTGTATAATAAAAGTATCTTTTTTAAGGAGTGAGAATAATGATTGTTTTAGATGGTAAAAGTTTGACGATTGAGCAGTTAATTCAAGTATCAAGATATAAGGAAAAAGTAGCAATTCACGAGAATAATATTGCGAAAGTAAATCGCGCTTCCGCTTTTGTGAATGAAGTTGTTGAAAGTGAAAGAGCAGTATATGGAATTAATACTGGTTTTGGAAAATTAAGTGATATACCCGTTGCAAAGAAAGATGTTTCAAAATTACAGGAGAATTTATTGATGTCACATGCATGTGGCGTAGGGGCTCCTTTTAGTGATGAAATTGTTAGAGGAATGATGGTTCTTAGAATCAACGCATTGATCAAAGGGTATAGTGGAATTAGAATAGAAGTTCTCCATAAATTAGTTGAACTATTAAATAAAGATGTTTGCCCAGTTGTATTTGAAAAGGGTAGTTTAGGAGCAAGTGGTGATTTAGCTCCGCTTTCTCATATGAGTCTACCATTGATTGGTAAAGGAGAAGTGTTTTACCAAGGTCAAAGAATGAGTACTTTGGAAGCATTTAAAAAGGCTGGCATCACTGCGATTGATGGACTTCATGCGAAAGAAGGATTGAGTTTGATTAATGGAACACAAGCAATGACAAGTGTTGGTGCAATTTGTTTATATGATGCAATGCATTTAATCGATATGGCAAATGTTTCATTGGCTTTAACAATGGAGTCATTAAAGGGAATCACAGATGCCTTTGATCCTCGTGTTCATGAAATTAGAGGACAACATGGACAAATTCAAACCGCAAAAAATATATTAGATATTTTAGAAGGAAGTAAAAATACGACAAGACAAGGTGAAGTTCGTGTTCAAGATGCGTATTCAATTCGCTGTGCGCCTCAGGTTCACGGGGCTAGTTTAGATGCGTTTTGGTTTGTCAAAGAAAAACTTGAAATTGAGATGAATGCCGTTACTGATAATCCAATTATCTTTATTGAAGATGAATTAGCAATCAGTGCTGGAAATTTTCATGGGCAACCACTCGCATTACCGTTTGATTACTTAGGAATTGCAATCAGTGAACTAGCAAATATCTCGGAACGTCGGATTGAGCGTATGGTAAATCCACAATTAAACAGTAATCTTCCAGCATTCTTAGTTAAGAATCCAGGAATTAATAGTGGATTTATGATTGTCCAATATAGTGCGGCGTCATTAGTAAGTGAAAATAAAGTACTCGCACATCCAGCTA
Source organism: Candidatus Izemoplasma sp. (assembly GCA_041554935.1). Lineage (GTDB taxonomy): Bacteria > Bacillota_I > Bacilli_A > Izemoplasmatales > Izemoplasmataceae > Izemoplasma. The sequence goes on along the minus strand of JBFFLJ010000007.1, from coordinate 9,410 downwards.
GTGTTGATAGTATTCCAAGTAGTGCAAACCAAGAAGATCATGTATCAATGGGAACGATTGGTGCTCGTAAAGCTGCTGAAATTTTAAAAAATGCTCGAAAAGTTATCGGAATGGAAATCTTTGCTGCATGTCAAGCGATTGATTTAAGAGGAGATAACGGACTTGGTAAATTGACAAAAAAAGCATATAATAAAGTAAGAGAATATGTGCCATTTATTACAGAAGATGAAATCATGTATCACCATATTCATGTTATGGATGATTTACTTCAAAATGATACATTATATAATTATGTATATAAGGAGGACTTGGTATGATTCAAGATATCAATATTCGCTTAGAAGACCTTTTTGAAACGCTCCCAGAATATCCTGAATTTCAAGAAGGAATTAGAAGAGCTCCAAAAAGAGAGTTCACATTATCAAAAGATGAGACAGCTTTGGCATTACAAAACGCCTTGCGATATGTACCAGAAGAATGGCATGAAATTTTAGCTCCAGAGTTTTTAGATGAGTTATTAACGAAGGGACGCATTTATGGTTATCGCTTTCGTCCACAAGGACAATTAGTGGGAAAACCAATTGATGAATATCCTGGGGTGACAATTGAAGGAAAAGCATTTCAAGTCATGATTGACAATAATCTTGATTTTGAGATTGCTCTGTATCCATATGAATTAGTGACATATGGCGAAACAGGAAGAGTATTGCAAAATTGGATGCAGTATCATCTTGTTAAAGAATACTTAAAACAAATGAATGACGAACAAACGCTTGTTTTACTGAGTGGACATCCGCTAGGATTATTCAAAACTCATAAAAGAGCACCCCGTGTGATTTTAACAAACGGATTAATGATTGGGCAGTTTGATGACATGGAGAACTGGAGTCGTGCAGCGCAATTAGGAGTTGCTTCTTATGGGCAAATGACAGCTGGTGGATGGATGTATATTGGTCCGCAAGGAATTGTTCATGGAACATATTCAACACTGTTAAATGCTGGAAGATCAAAACTTGGCATTCCTCAAAATGAAAATCTTGCTGGAAAATTATTTGTTTCAAGTGGTCTTGGTGGTATGAGTGGAGCACAAGGAAAAGCTGTTGAAATTAGTGGGGGAGTAGGAATTATCGCGGAAGTAGACTATTCACGAATTGAAACTCGATATAATCAAGGGTGGGTTAGTTATATTGCCAATACTCCAAAAGATGCTTTTGATAAAGCAAAAGAAGCGATGAATAAGAAAGAACCATTGGCAATTGCTTTCTTTGGTAATATTGTTGAACTGTTAGAATATGCCGTATTAAATAACGTACGAATTGATTTGCTGAGTGATCAAACAAGTTGCCACGCTGTATATGATGGTGGGTATTGTCCAATTGGAATTACTTTTGAGCAAAGAACGGAATTACTACAAACAAATAAAGAACAGTTCATTCAAGCTGTGAATAAAGGATTACATCGTCACTATGAAGCAATCAAAAACATTACCGCTCAAGGGACATATTTCTTTGATTACGGAAACAGCTTTATGAAAGCAATTTATGATTCCGGGATTTCTGAAATTTGTAAAAATGGAACAAATGATCTTGATGGTTTTATCTGGAAAAGTTATGTTGAAGATATAATGGGTCCACTATTATTTGATTATGGATACGGACCATTTCGCTGGGTTTGTTTGAGCCGTAAAGACGAAGATCTTCATTTGACAGATCTTGCCGCAATGGCATGTATTGATAAAGATCGTCGTTTCCAAGATTTAGATAATTACAATTGGATCAAGGATGCTGAAAAAAATAATTTAGTTGTTGGGACAAAAGCGAGAATTTTATACCAAGACGCTTATGGGAGATTAAAAATAGCTTTAAAATTTAATGAAATGGTTCGTAATGGTGAAGTTGGTCCAATTATGCTTGGGCGTGATCATCACGATACAGGTGGCACAGACTCTCCATTCCGCGAAACAGCTAACATTAAAGATGGTAGTAATATTATGGCAGAAATGGCGACACATGTTGCTTTAGGGAATGCCTCACGCGGTATGAGTCTTGTCGCACTACATAATGGTGGTGGCGTTGGTATTTCTAAATCACTAAATGGTGGGTATGGTATGATCTTAGATGGATCAACCCGTACAGATGAAATATTGGAAAGTGCGATGTTGTTTGATGTAATGGGTGGTGTAAGCCGAAGAGCTTGGGCAAGAAATGAAAATGCCATTACAACAGCGAAAGAGTATAATCTTATTGACAACAACTCCTTTATCACAATACCATATTTAACAAACGATGATTTGGTTCATCAACTAGTAGATAAGTTATATAAAAAGGGTGGAAAATAATGAATAAAATAGTCCAATGTGTTCCGAACTTCTCTGAAGGAAGAAATCAAAAAAACATTGATGAAATCGTAGAAGTCTTAAAAAATCAATCAGGATTTACTTTAGTAAGTTACGAGCCTGATGGTGATTATAATCGTACAGTAGTAACTCTGCTTGGTGATCCCGAAGCAATTATTGAGGGACTAATTCCTTTTACACAAAAAGTCTTAGAGTTAATTGATATGAATACTCAAACAGGAGAGCATCCTCGTATGGGGGCAATTGATGTTATCCCATTCATTCCAATAAGTAATGTAACAATGGAAGAATGTGTAGAATATGCGAATGCTGTTGCTAAAAGAATTAACGACGAATTTGATATTCCGATTTTCATGTATGCCGAAGCAGCAAAACATCCTTCGAGAATTAAATTACCTGATATCCGCAAAGGTGAGTTTGAGGGAATGATTGAAAAAATTAAAGATCCATTTTGGGCTCCTGATTATGGAAAATCATCAATTCACCCAACATTTGGTGTCATTGGTGTAGGAGCAAGAATCCCGTTAATTGCCTTTAATATTGACTTAGATACTGATGACACTAAAATCACAAACAATATCGCAAAAGCAATTAGAGGAAGTAGTGGAGGATTCAAACATATTCAAGCTGGGCCTGTCTTTCTTGATACAAGAGGACATACTCAAGTAACAATGAATATTCTGGATTACAAAAAGAATCCAATTTACCGTGTCTTAGAAACAGTTAAGATGGAAGCGGCAAGATATCATATTAATGTTCCTAGTTGCGAACTTGTTGGGTTATTACCAAAAGATGCCTTGATCAGATCGTTGAAATATTATTATGCGGTTAATAACATTGAATGGAATAAAGATATCACATTAGAAGAATTGACAAAACAAGCGATCAAACATATTGGTTTCCGCGATTTTGATGTCTTAAAGATTATTGAAGCCAATATTTAATTAGGGGGTGCACAGATGCACGCAGACTTGATTATCTATAACATTAAAACATTATATACACCACACGGCCCTTATCAAAGAGGCCGCAATATGAACAACATTGTCACAGTTGATAATGCTTTTATCGCTGTGAAAGACAAATTGATTCTTCATATTGGAAACGGAGATTACTCAATGTTTCAATCAAATGAAACATTGTTATACGATGCAAGAGGCTTAATAGCTACTCCAGGATTTGTTGATTCACACACACATTTAGTGTTTGGCGGTAGTCGTGAAGCTGAATTTAGTAAAAAAATTAATGGCGTACCATACCTAGATATTCTGGCATCTGGTGGCGGAATCTTGAGCACCGTTGCAATGACAAGAGCGATTTCATTTGAAAGTCTACTTCGTAAAAGTATGGGTAGTTTATATGAATTAGGATCTTATGGGGTAACAACCTTAGAAGTGAAAAGTGGATATGGGTTAAACTTAGAAACTGAGATCAAACAATTAGAAATAGTGAAGGCTTTGAATGAACAAACACCATTTCTACTTATCCCAACATATATGGGAGCTCACGCTGTGCCAACAGAGTATAAAGGTAACAAGGATAAATACCTCCAATCAATCACCAAAGATTTATCAGAAATCAAAAAACGTGATTTAGCTTCATTTGTTGATATCTTTTGTGAGGATAGTGTCTTCAACTATGAGGATTCAAAACAATTTCTAACAAAAGCAAAAGAGCTTGGATTTGGAATCAAAATTCACGCTGATGAAATCGTCTCACTTGGTGGTGCAGGACTTGCTGTTGATTTAGAGGCAAGCAGTGCTGATCATTTAATGGCAATAAACGATGAAGACATAATTCGTATTTCCCAATCAAATACTGTTGCGAACTTATTACCAAGCACATCTTTTTACTTAAATAAAGATTATGCTCCAGCGAGAAAATTAATAGATGGGAATGCAATTGTTTCTTTAAGCAGTGATTTAAACCCAGGTAGTGCTCCAAGTGAAAATTTCCAATTAATGTGCCAAATCGCTTGTAATAAACTAAGAATGACGCCTCAAGAAGTACTAACAGCAACAACAATTAATGCTGCTTTTAATCTTGGCGTTAGTGACATAGTAGGTTCTTTAGAAGTTGGTAAAAAAGCGGATATTGTTTTAATGGATTCGTTAAACCTAGAATATATTTTTTATCATTTTGGTGTAAACCACACCAAAGATATTTTTAAAGAAGGAACATTAATATATCAAAATCGAAGATTTATTTAAGGAGAGAATAATGAAATTAGTAGAAAAAACTATTTTAGATTTTGTTGGAGAAGTAGATTCTAACAATGCAACTCCAGGGGGAGGAAGTGTTAGCGCATTAGCTTCAAGCCTGGGTGTAGCATTAACAAGAATGGTAGGACATCTGACAGTGAACAAAAAGAAATTCAAAGCATTAGATGAGGAAACACAAAAGCGTTTCAAAGAGATTACATCATCATTCGAACAAATCAAACTAGAGTTATTGAACTATATTGATTTAGATACTGATGCATTTAATTTGATTATGGATGCGTTTGGACTACCGAAAGAATCTCCTGAAGAGATTAGCATTCGAAAGGCAAAGATATTAGAAGGAACAAAAGAAGCGATAAATGTTCCATATCAAGTTGCAAAATTAAGTTTAAGTGCATTACAACAAATTCCTGTTTTATTACCAAACGCAAATAAAAACGCCTTAAGTGATTTAGGCGTGGGTGCATTATTATTACAATCAGGAATTGAAGGTGCCATCTTAAATGTTAAGATAAATATTTCAGGGTTGAATGATCTTAAAATGATAGAACAATACGAAAGTGATGTACAGCAAATGCTTCAAGACAGTAGAAATATTAAAGATAACGTCATTGCTTCAATTCATAATATGTTATAAAAAAAGTTCATTATCTTGAACTTTTTTTTATTTCATTTTGAATGATATCTTCGACAAATGGTTGGCAAAGTCCACAACTACTTCCCGCTTGAGTTTGTTGTTTTACAGAAACAAAACGTCTCCTACCTTCTCTTACCGCTAATCTGATTTTTCGTTCTGTGACTTGTTTGCATACACAAATAACACCTTCTGAAATGGCTTGTTGTTGTTTGGTTTGTATATAAGATTCTCTTTTATCCAAATTCATCACCTTTTTCTAAGTTATATTGTATAATAAGACATATAAATATTAAAGTCTTTTTAAAGGATTGATTATATGAGAAAGAATGCTTACGTAACATTCATTATTCGAAACGATTCATATTTACCTGGAGCTCTTGTTTTTGCGTATGCTCTAAGACTTCAAAAAACAGAAGCTGACTTAATATGTATTGTATCAGAAAACATAAGCGATAATTCAAGAAACACATTGAAAGTTCTATACGATGATGTTTTAACAATGCCAGAAGTTTTCGTCCCACATAACCGCCGTCATGAACGACAAGATCGTCCATTCTTATTCTCACGCTTCACAGCACTTCGGTTAGGAGCCGATGGTGATTTGGGAAAAAAATACGAGAAAATCATGATTGCCGATTGTGACTTATTGCCTCTCTATGCATATGATTCTTTATTTGAGTTGAATGCTCCTGCGGGAATCATCAACGAGCGAAAAGAATATTGTATGGAATATGTTGATGGAAAATATATTATTCCGAATAGTGTATATATTGATGGTACATGGAATTGGCATGATATATATCGTGATGTTCCACATGGAACATTGATTCCGAAAGAGATTACCGATCGCGTGAAAACAGATAAAACCAATATGGGAGTGAATGCATCGCTTTACCTTTTTGAGCCATCTATCGGTTTATACCAAGACATTTTAGATGATTTAGAAACTCCTGAAACGCGAGATGAAATCAGTCTATATAATTGGCCAGAGATGCAGTATATCACACTAAAAGAATCAGGTAAATGGACCAATATTGATTTGCGCTTTTCATCCTTTAATGGGTACCCAGATATCGAGGCGTTGTATGGAATTCATTTTGCAGGATTAAAACCATGGGACATGAAAAATAAAAGTGTTAGATCTTTTGCTAAGTTTGATGATTATAAATTGTGGTACTATACATTCATCAAAATGTGTCATGAGTTTGAAGAGATGTTAGAAAACTATAAAATCAAGAAATTGCATCGTTTTGTTAGTGAATTATTAGAAGACAAAAAATATCAGTTCTATAAAACGTATATTCCACGATTACATCATTTCTTTGAAGAATAAAGTCTACAATTGTAGGCTTTTTTTATTTATCATAAGATTACCTTGACAGATAGAGTAATCTTTGATAAATTATTATGTGTGATAGAGTAATTGAAAGTTGGGTAAAAAACATGAAGAAAACATCACTTGGAGAACTAATCGCAAATGCGGTTTCACATGGCATTGGGATTTTATTATCAGTTACAGCTCTAGTTGTACTAATCATTATTTCCGACACAACTGCCGAGTTATTTGCGGGTATCGTCTATGGAATATCATTGATTATTTTGTATACATCGAGCACATTGCTCCACTCATTTCCAGAAAAAATGAAACGAGTTGTTTCAGTCTTCCGAAGATTAGATCATGCGAGTATTTATATTTTAATATCAGGAACATACACACCGTTTCTTATTGTATTAGTACGAACAAGAGAAGCCTATATCCTCTTTGGAGTTTTATGGGGTTTGACTATTTTAGGAATTATATTAAAAGCAATTTGGATAAAGAAATTTCAAGTTGTTCATCTTGCCATCTATTTACTTATGGGATGGAGTATTATGATTATCATTAATCAAGTGTTATCGATGATTGATCAAGGATTACTCTGGATAATTTTAGGTGGAGTTAGTTATACAATTGGAGTTGCCTTCTATATCGCAAGATTTAAGTATCAACATTTTGTATGGCACATCTTTGTGCTTGTAGGAAGCATCTTACATTTTATTAGTATTGTACTAATATATTAAGGAGAGTTTATGATGAATAAATACGCTATAGTTACTGACAGTACAACATACTTGCCAGAAGAATATTTTACGAAACACAATATCCAAAAGATTAGTTTGAACGTTTTGGAAGGCGATAAGACTTACGCTGAAAAAGATATCACAAATGAATTTGTATTGGAGAGATTAAATGGTGGTGTGCGCTTAACGACATCACAACCTGCCCCTGGAGAATTTTTAGCAATTTATGAAGAACTTTTTAAACAAGGGTATGAACACATATTTGTTCTGTTGATTAGTGAACCCCTAAGTGGGACACATCAATCAGCAAAACTAGGAATTAATATGTTAGATGATCCTACAAAAGTTCATCTATTTGATTCAGACATGGCAGCATTTGGAAACGAAATGCTAATACTTGAATTGAACAAAATGATCCAGCAGGGAAAAGAAACCTCAGCAATCATTGAACGTATTAATCGACTAATGGAGCATACGGGATTGATATTCTCAATTGAAAATTTAACAGCATTGATTCGTTCGGGACGTTTATCAAAAGCAAAAGCAATGATTGGAAGTGTCTTGCGAGTGAAACCATTACTCCGAATGAAGCAAGGAAAAATTGAGTTGTATAGAGCATTAAGAACTCATAAAAAAGTATTTGAGAGTATTTTTGAAGAAATGAAACATAAAATCAAAGAACACAAGAAATTGTATATTCGGATTTGTAGTTATAACAGTATAGAAATCAGTTTAAAACTAAAAGAGGAAATTTCAGCCTTATTCGAAAATGCTGAAATCACATTTAATGAATATATCGGGCCGGTATTTAATGTTCATTTGGGATCAAAAGGCTATGGTATATCATGGATGTATGAATAGGAGAGAAAAATGGCTAAAATAAAAGTAGTATTTGATAGTACAGTTTACTTACCTCAAGAATTATTAGATAAAAACAATGTTAGTGTTGCTTCATTAAACGTGATTGAAAGAGATAACAGTTATAAAGAACTTGATGTTACTGTTGATTTTATTTTTTCAGAACAAGACAAAGGGCGTAGTTGGACAACCTCACAACCAGCTCCTGGAGAATTTCTTGATATCTATTTGGAAAGTCTTAAAGAAGGATATGAACGTATCTTTGTTTTAGGTTTATCAAAAAATATTAGTGGAACATATCAAAGTGCATTACTTGCTAAAAATATGTTAGACAACCCAGAAGTGGTTCATATTTTTGATACAATGATGTGCGCATATGGAACAGAAATGTTAGGACAAGAACTGCTTCGTTTCATTAATGCTGGTCTTCCAGAAGATGAAATTATTTCAAGAATGGATCAATTAATTAAAACGTCTCAACAATTATTTACAGTTGAAAATTTGTTTGCTCTGGTAAAGGGTGGAAGATTGTCTGCGGCTAAAGCAGCAATTGGAACAGTTTTACGTATTAAACCTGTAATTCGTGTTGTAAACGGAAAATTAGAGCAAGTTCACAGTGAAAGAACATATAAAAAACTTCACAATTATTTCTTTGAGATTATGAAAAAAACAACCAAAGATTACAAAAAGCTATATGTATATATTACAAATCATAATTCACCAGAAAGTGGTGAAATGCTTAAAAATGATATCCTTGAACTGTTCCCTGATGCAATTATCACATCAACTTCATATTTGGGACCTGTTTTCAGTATTCATGTTGGACGTAAAGGATATGGGATTAGCTGGTGTTTTGAGTAAAATAAAAATGAGTTCTCATGAACTCATTTTATTTTAATATTTTAGTGCCATATAATACTTTCCCAATTATAGGTGTTTTTACTTCAATTGCGTGATAAGGACACATTTCTTGACAACAGTAGCAGCGAATACATTTGCTATAATCGTATTGAGGAGGTGTTGCTTTGTTTCCTTTTGGGAACTGTAGTGCTTTATCTTCCAAAGGACAAACTTCAACACATACACCGCACTTTTGACAAGCATCCTTAATAATATATGGTCTTCTAATGACGTGTTTTCGTAAGAACGATAAACTTGTCGAGTCTTCTTTTTTAACTGTCCCTCGATCAATATCAAATGCTTTATTAATGAGAGGGGCAATTGGATCACCAATAATTTCAATATCTTCGTATGTTCCTAAACCACGTTCTTTTCC
>JBFFLJ010000006.1:0-51874 GCA_041554935.1 Candidatus Izemoplasma sp. | reverse complement strand
TATGCTGCTATTTCATTTAAAGAAGCTCCGGGGTCAATAATAATCGCTTGATTTTTTTCAGAGATAATGTAGGTGTTTTCTGCTGAATCATTAATAAAAGCTTTAATCATTGATTACTAAGGAAGCAGCACCATAAATGCCTGCATCATTTCCTAACATAGCTTTGGTAATCTCTGTGTTCTGAACAGCAGAAAAATGATATTGCTTAAATTGTTGTTTAATTTTATCTAATAAAAATTCCCCAGCGTTTGAAACCCCACCACCAAATACAATCATTTCAGGATTGGTTGCTAAACTAACAATATGACAAGCATACCCTAAATAGAACGCAAGTCGATCAATGACAATCATGCTGACACTATCCCCTTGACGTGCTGCATCAACAATTGTTCTTGCCGAAACATTATTTTCATTCACAATTGACTGTAGTTGTAGTTCCTCTTTTGTTGTTAAAAACTCATGGATAATTCCCGAAGCACTTGCGACCGTTTCCAAACAACCATTTGTTCCACAATTACAGAGACGTCCACCATGTTTTACAACAATGTGTCCAATTTCTCCAGCGGCACCAAAAGCTCCTTTAACAGACTTTCCAGCAGTTATGATTCCCCCACCAATTCCTGTTCCAAGAGTAATCATAACCAAATCAGATTTACCAATTCCAGCACCATACGATAACTCACCTAAAGCGGCAACGTTCGCGTCATTATCAACGACAATATGCGAATGCTCTGCATACTTACCAAAAATATCTTTGATATCAGTTATTCCCCATCCCAAATTGACACAACCTAATGTGATGTTATTTACGACAGGTCCTGGCACGCCAAAGCCATAGCCAATTACATGCAAAGGATTTACTCCTTTGTGTATCAACGACTGATAAATTTCAGATAAAATGTGTGCACCATTGTCTGATTTATTGGTTGGAATTTCCCACTTTTGTTGTAGTGTTCCAGAATCACTAAAAATTCCAATTTTCACCGTTGTTCCACCAACGTCTATTCCAACTACTTTGTTTTTCATAGTATCACCTCTACTAAAAAAAACTTCTTAGTTAAGAAGTTTTCATTTGTGTATTATTTTTTCTCTTTATGGAGTGTTTGTTTACGACATTTAGGACAATATTTTTGTGTTTCTAATCTCTCAGGATGTGTTTTTTTATTTTTATCCATACGAAAGTTTTCACTGTTACATTCCGTACATCTTAAAGTAAATTGCGTTCTCATCATATTCCTCCTCACTAAAAGTCTTTTATAATATATCATTTATTTTTAGAAAATGCAACACATTTATGTTTTTTTTGGCATGAATAAGGTATAATAAAACTGGTGATAAAATGATAACTAGAACAGAGACTAGACAAGTAAAAATAGGCAATCTAACGATTGGTGGTTCAAGCGAAGTAATCATCCAATCCATGACAACTTCCAAGACCAAAAATGTTGCTGAGACAATCCATCAAATCAAGTCACTGGCAACTGCTGGATGCAAAATTGTCAGACTTGCTATTTTTGATATGGAAGATGCTTTCGCAATCAAAGAAATCAAAAAGGAAATCCATATTCCCCTTGTCGCAGATATTCATTTTGATTATCGCTTAGCGCTTCAAGCTATTGATAGTGGTATTGATAAAATTCGCATTAATCCCGGAAATATTGGCGACAAAGCTCGTATTAAAGAAGTTGTTGAAAAGTGTAAGAAACACAAAATTCCGATTCGAATTGGAATAAACAGTGGATCTTTGGAGCAACATATCTTAGAGCAATATGGTCGAACAAGCCAGGGAATGGTCGAAAGTTTAAAATATCACATTGATATTTTAGAGGAACTTGATTTTTATGATATTGTGATTTCTTTAAAATCAAGTGACGTTTCACGAACTGTTAAAGCATACCTTATGGCTAGTGAGTTATATGACTATCCGTTACATTTAGGAATCACAGAATCTGGAACTTTATTTGGAGGAACAATCAAAAGTTCTGTTGGACTTGGGATATTGTTATATCATGGCATTGGTGATACAATCCGTGTGAGTCTCAGTGCTGATCCGATTGAAGAAGTAAAAGTTGCTAAAGAGTTATTAAGTTCTTTAGGACTTTATAAGAAACCGAAATTAATTAGTTGTCCGACTTGTGGTCGTTTGCAATATGATATGTTTCCACTTGTTGAGAAAGTTGAAGCGTATTTAAATACAATTCCTGATGATATCACTGTTGCTGTCATGGGTTGTGCTGTGAATGGTCCTGGGGAAGCCAAAGCTGCCGATATTGGTATTGCTGGGGGACGTAATTCTGGGTTAATCTTTGTCAAAGACAAAGAACCACGGAAAGTTTCTGAATCAGAAATGTTTGATGAACTTATTAAAGAAATTGAAGAATACCGAAAAAAAACGAAAGCCAATTAGCTTTCGTTTTCAATTGCATAAAATGCTAAGAAATCAACAGATACTCCAATATAATTTACGCCATCAGGTGTAGAATATTGAATAGCCGAAACAATAAATACTTGTTCACTTTCATATAATGCATCGATAAAGGAATCCACTTCTGTTACATCCATAGTGTTGAAGTACACCTCAACTCTAACAATATTAAACTGTTCTTTCAAAGTACTATATTCTGATTCTGTAGGGAAAGTAGGTTCATCATCAATACGAACTTCACGTTGTGTTTCTTCATCTTCTGTAATGCCAATCAACTCTAGTTGTGCAATTGTATAATTAGATAACTCACTTTGTTTATACATAATAGGAACACGGTCGTATAAGTCATACAGGTGTGCATCTTGAATATCTCTATTTTCTGCAACAATTTCTTCTAAAACATCAATTTGCGCTTGCAAGAAACGACTTTGAGTTACAACATTTGTAGTTTTATCAGTCATGTTTCCAAGCATCAATGAACGAGCGATAAAAATGATTAAGGCAATCCCTGCGATACTTGCATAGAAAATATAGTTACTCATTTTTCTATTCAACATTAGGATCCACCTCCAATGTAAAGGTCGAAGTGTAAATAACGCCACCATTGGATCTAGTAGGGTCACTAAACTCTGTCGATAAAACCCAAGGTAAATCTATAAAATCATATTCTAAAGAATTAAAGACATAGAAATTTGTCATTTCAACAGTAACATGTAATGTCTGTGTTTCAGCAGAATACGAGATAACTGAAATTTCGCCACCATTTTCTAACACTTTTAATTCAACATCGTCTAATAAGTTATTAAAGTCCACTCGAAGCAAAACCAACTCATCGATGTCTTGTTCAAAAGCAATAACATCAAGATTAATTTCATGTAAATCACGTTCTTCTTGTGTCAAAGTTAACTCATGTAGCAAATCATTATAATGACCGTTCAATTGTTCAAAGTTTTCAGTTTGATCACGATATGGGATAAATATTGCAAAATACGTTAAGAGAACTGCAAATGCCAAAGCGACAATAACTTTTACATTAAATTGTCCAGCACGTCTTACTTCAGGTAATAAATCAACATATACAAAATCACCAATTCCATTCACATTCTTTGTATACACATGTTTTTTTGACATGATTACCAGAATCCTTTCGGTTGCACCAAACTAGCTGCAAGTGGAATGTAACACTCTTTGTCAATTAACGTATCAACGATTTTCGAAATTGTCTTCATATCAAACACTTCTGTTTTCATTAATGCGCCTTCCTCAAAGAAATAGTTATGAATTTCAAGATTGGTAAATTTTGTTGTCATATTGAATAAAACAAGTTTTTCAATTGTTCTATCTCCCGAATTGATATTGAAACGATAGTAATTGGCAATTTTGGCAATTTCCTGATCCAACACTTCCAAATAACGTTCTCCTTCAAGTTCACCAACATTTAAGTTTTGAACCAAACTGAATATCGGGATTTCTTCATCAAAAATATACATTGAATATGTTTCATCAAAAATAGCTAAAAACATAATATCTGTCTCAAATTGAACATTCATATCTTCATATTTACGATAGTAATACAAACGATGTAATGCCAAAGGTGGTATATCGGTACGAACAACTTGCATATTCATTTCAAAAAAGAGATCAACATAAGATTTGATTTCATGCTTTGGAGCATAAAACATAATGACTTCATAAGAATCTTCACTTTTTTTATGAATAATATAATCCATTTTCATATCATTAAATGGAATCATGATTGTTTTCCCGATTTGCGCTTCGATATAGTCTCCTATTTCGGAAGGTTTGTAGATAATAGGAACTTCAATTTTACGAAATGTAAATAACTCCTCATGGACAATCAAATTAACACGTCTAGATTTTATCTTAAACAATTTAAACGTTTCTTTGATCAATTTCATTAATTTTTCCTCGCGGTAAATAATACCATTTTCAATGGTACCTTGAGGTAATTTCACAGATGAGTATTTCAGTTTTTTCATGTTGTATCCATCTGGCTTTTCAATGAAACTAAATTCCGTATCTGTGAAATAGCAATTCACTGACATTCTAGGCATACCAACACCTTCTTCCTTCTAAACATATTCAATTACGTTATAAGCGAATAAATCAACTGTAGATAACTTTCTATTACGATATCTCCTACAAAGTAGGCAATCATACTACCTGCAAAGATAAACGGTACAAACGGTAAATAGGAACGTTTTTCTTGTCTCACAAATAATCCATAGACAATTCCAAGCAACGCTGCAACCATCAACGAAAACAGCACAAGATCATAGCCAAGAACCAAACCAATCAGAAAATATAGTTTAATATCTCCACCACCTAACGCTTCTTGTTTAAAACGCTTTCTTCCATAATATGCGATAGCTAACAAAAATAAAAATGCAGATGCTCCACCAAGTAGACTCTCATACCAAATCATTGTATCGCCAAACATTCTTAAGAGCAATAATGGCACTAAAAAGATCAATAAAATGATATCCGGAACAATTTTATAATAGAGATCACTCACTGTAACAATGGTCATTAGTGAAATGAATATTACTATCACTATATATTCTATCATATTTTCTTTTAAAATCATATACGAAACTAAAAATAATATTCCAGTAATCAACTCTACCAATGGATATTTCAATGAAATTGGGGTCGCGCAATGTTTACATTTCCCTCTCAACCAAAGATACCCGACAATTGGGATTAACTCAAGGACTCCAAGTTTGTGGTCACATACTGGACAATGACTTCGCCCCATTAATGTTTCGTGATTTGGGATTCGAATTCCCACAACATTGAAAAACGATCCCATGAATAACCCTAAAACAAAGATATATGCGTAGATTAAATAAACCATATTTATCACCTTATATTATTTTACTATAACTTAATTAAAAAATCTACATTAAGCAAACAAAAAGAGCGTTTCCGCTCTTTTTATAATTTTATTCTGCGTCTACGTCAGCAATAACTTCAACACGTGTACTTTGACTTGGAACAGCACCAGCTGTAAATTCCCAAGCTCCAACACCGGCAGCTTCTAAGTCTACTGTCCAAAGTCCTGTATCTTTAGTAGCAACAACAGTTGCAGTTGTTAATACATAGTAAGTTTCATCAATACCTTCTACATAAGCTGATAAATTACCCCATGTTAAGTCTTGATCAGCAGTACAAGTAGTTTGTGAACAATATAATTTTGCAGCATTTTCAACTGCTAAAGCATCTGCTAAAATACTATCTCTTTGCGTATTTTCAATAATTGTACCAACAGCAGGAATAGCGAATGCAGCGATAATTCCCATAACAACAATTACGATTAGTAACTCTACTAATGTAACACCTTTATTATTTTTCATACTTTATCCTCCTCTTTCTCTGAATATTCTTATTCTTATATAATATACCACTTATTATTGACTATGTCAAATAAATGTTGGTACTTTGAAAGCTAAAATTCATATATTATAACTGTTGTGTAAATGATAAACTTGGTAACATTACAGCGAGTAACATGATTAAAATCAAACTGAAGATAAACAACATTAAGATAGGTTCTAACGCCTTGCGGAGTCGATCAACTTTTACTTCTGAGTCTTCTTCATAGAAATCACTTAAATTTTTCAGCATTTGACCAAGCTCACCAGTTCGTTCTCCAACACTGACCATTCTCGTAAATACAACTTCAACTCCATAATGTCCTTCAAATGCAGCAGACATATAATCACCAGCATTGACATTTTTCTGAGCTTGAACAATTAAATCTTTGTAGATACGATTTTTGATTGTATCATATGTCGTTGCTAACGTCTCTTGTAAAGGGACATGATTGTTTAACATTTGTGATAATGTTGCAGCAATTCTTGATAAGTTATTTAAGATTACAACTTGCCCAATAATTGGCATTTTAATTGCCAAGTATGATAAAAACTTTCGAAATTGATCACTAGCCCGATATAGGGCGATAAAGCCACCAATAAACATAATAATGCCTAGGACAAGGAGAATCGCATAATCTTTGACAAAAGTACCAATATTGATGAACAGTTGTGTTGTGGCCGGCATTTCAATGCCGTCCATTGAATCAAACATACTTTGGAAGTTTGGCATTACAAAGACCATTAAGAAAATCCCAACTAAAAATGCAACAACCAAATAAATAACCGGCATCATTAATGTTGATGAAATTGAATTTTTTAAGCGGTATTGCGCTTCGAAATAACTTACTATTTGACGAATCGCACCTTTTAAATCTCCTGTTTTTTCACCAACTTGAACCATCGATACCAAAATGATTGGAAAATCATTTGGATATTCTTTGTAGGCATCAGCTAATGTTGCTCCACTATTTACTTCATAGTAAATACCATATAAAATACGGCGGATTGCCTTGTTAGTCTGTTGTGTTGCAAGTATTTCTGACGCTTCATTTAATTTCACACCAGCATTCATTAAAGATGCTAACTGTTTTAAATAGAAAATTAAATCTCGTTCAGAAATTACTTTACCAAAAGAAATCCTTGAAAATGCTTGCCAAAGTGATTTTTGTTGGTAAATTTCAATTGGTTTTAATGATTGCTCTTGTAAAAACTTATCAACCATGTTTTTCGATGGTGCCTCTGTCATACCTTTGACAATTTTACCATCTTTAAGTCGACGAGCACGATAACGATAATCATATATTTTCATCAAAACACCTCTAGTCTAAGCTGATACGCATAATTTCTTCTACTGTTGTGATTCCTCTTCTTACTTTATTTAGTCCTGCTTGAATCAATAATTTCGTTCCATTTTTTTGAGCCTGTTCTAAAATTTCATACTCATGGGCTTTATTAGAAATCAATTTAATTATTGAATCATTAACATCTAGGATTTCAAAAATTGCGGTACGTCCTTTGTAACCTTTTTGTCCACAAATCGGACAACCTCTAGCACGTCGTACTTTTTTTATTTCAATATTATTGCGTTCAAATATTTCAAGTTCATTCTTGCTTGGTGTTTCTTCTACGCTACAATGTGGACAGACAACACGAACCAAACGTTGTGCTACAACTCCACTTAAAGAAGATGCAACTAAAAAGTCATCAATCCCCATATCTACTAGTCTAGTCAGCGTTTTAACTGCACTATTGGTATGGATAGTAGATAATACTAAATGCCCAGTTAAAGCTGCCTTAACAGCAATTTGAGCGGTTTCGGTATCACGAATCTCCCCGACCATGATAATATTTGGATCCTGACGTAAAATCGAACGCAATGCATTCGCAAAGGTAAAGTTAATTTCAGGATTGATATTTACTTGGTTGATTCCTTCTAATTCTATTTCGACTGGATCTTCTACTGTAATGATGTTTATGTCATCACGATTTAATTGATCCAGTGAAGCATACAATGTTGTTGTTTTTCCCGAACCAGTTGGTCCAGATACTAATACAATTCCATTTGGACGAGAAATCAAACGATCAAATAGTTCGCGTTCACTATCTTCTAACCCTAAACGATCTAATCCTTGATTATCACGTGACAAGTCAAGAACACGCATAACGGCTTTTTCACCACGAACAGTCGGTAATGTTGAAATACGTAGATCAATTGGACGCCCTTCAATAACGGTTTTAATACGACCATCCTGAGGTGTTCTTGTATCGGTAATATCCATATGTGACATTACTTTAATCCTTGAAATCAATTTTGGTAAAATAATCTTTGGTAGTACTCGTTCCGTTGACAAAACACCATCAATACGATAGCGAATTTTGAACTCAATATCAGTTGGATCAATATGGATATCAGAAGCATCTGTTTTAACAGCAGTTAACAAAATTTGATTCACTAACTGGATAATTGGAGATTCATTTTGATCACTTTCAGCATCATTCAAAATCTCTTCGTAAAATTTTTCTTCCGGTTTTTTCTCATCGTGAACTTCAATCCCCAATGATTTTAGAGTCTTACTAAATCCATAATATCTCGAAATGGCAGTTTCAATATCATTTCTAGTTGCTAATACTGTTTCAACATTCATCCCTGTACGAAGACGAACATTTTCAATAGTTGGGAAATCCAATGGATCATTTGTAGCAATAACAATACGACGCCCATGTATATTAATTGGCATAATTTTCGATTTTGTTACAAAATCTTCATCTAATAACTTCAAGACGTTCTCGTCAATATAGAGCAATTGAATGTTAACGCGCTTGATTCCAAGGGATTTTTCCAAAGCATCGACGATTTGCGAGTCAGAACAATATCCGAATCGTATCAATGCTTCCCCTATTTTTTCCCCTTTTTCACGTTTTCGTAATGCTTCATTTATTTGGCGTTCTGTTACAACACCCTGTTCAAAAAGAACATCTCCTAAACGCTTTTGTACATTCCTAGCCATATAACCACTCCCTTATTACCCGATAGGTTCTAATATAATTTCCTTGATTGGAGGATAAAATTCAAATAGTACATCTTGTTCCGATACAATCTCATCATCTAGATTGGTAATTGTTTTATGAACGATTACAATCATTCCATCGTGTCCGTTTTGTAATTTTGTATCATCTGGTGTTTCAACGGTGATATACTTAATTAATTGTTTTGATGATGGTCCTAAATCCGTTGTAATTGTATTAACAAACGAAAGTCCATATAATGTTAAACGCAAGTTTCCACTACCAAGATCTTCAACCTTGATTTGATAGTCACTGTTGTTTGGATTGAAGAAACTAAAACTATTATCCGCAATACGATTGACTTTGGTATTACTTCCGAAATTCGGATAATTATCTAATGTATACACGGTAAAATCAATTAAAGTTACAGGATGTACTTCATGAATACTAAAATTAGTATCATGAGATAATTTCAACATCCCTGTTGATAAAATTGTCATCTCAGAATCGTTCAAAAGTGAACCAAGCTCATCGACAATATCAAATAGCATCTTACTTTCTAAATCAATATATTCATCCCCATAAATTGCAACAATGCTGTCAACTACATCTGCAGCATTAACACCATCTGGTAAATCAATATCAACTGTTGAAATGATTTCAGTGCTTGCTGATTCATCCACCAAATAATCTTCTACTTTTTTGAGTGAGTATGTTTTCATTAAACCTGCATCATTGAGGACATCATTGATTAGTGTTTCAATATCAATGTTATCGGAAACGTTAGCTAAAAATGGTAATGCTAAAATTTCATCAATGGTATCTTGGCGATCTGTTCCAGAAGCTTGGTATTCAACAATCAATTCATTTGTTTGTCCTTCTACCATTCCATATGTTGATAATGCAACATTAAAAGAAAAAAGTTCACGGTCAAATTGATACGAATATCCTTGATAAGTCAATTCAAAAACAATCGTTTCATCATCCAACCATTCAACATATTTTTGTTCAACTTTTGCACCAACTTCTTCTTCATGTAATCCACCTAAATATACGCTACCTAAAATCGTATCTTCATCGTAGGTTCCAATGCGATATCCCGATAGCATAAACCAGAAAATCAAAATTGTAACCACTGCAACAGCAAAGATAATTAACGCATATAAGTAAAATCCTAAATTACTATTTTTAAATTGTGAATTCATATAATCACCCTACCTAATTATTTGTCCTAATAATCTATCATTTCAATTATACTATAAATCAGATGTATTTACAAAAAAATATGATTTTTTTTCGGATTTCATAATATATTCATAACATTTGGAAATTTTGTAGTATAATGATATAATAATAAAAGATAGTCAATCATAGGAGGCGATAGTGTGAAAATGAATAATAAAGGGTTCTCTATTATTGAATTGTTTGCAGTAATCTTGATTGCAACAGCAATAATTTTTCCTGCAATGACAACATTAGTCAATAATTTTGAAATCAATGATCGACTCCATGATCGTCGTAGTTCTACTAGTATTGCACAAGGAACTTTATATGGTTTACAACGCTTAAATTTTGATGACATTGAAGCCGCTGTCATTCAAGCAAATAATGACGGCCTCTATTATATCGAGTTAAATAATTCAAATTATTCGGATTATTTACCTGATAGTGCTGATCAAGCATTGTGCGACAAACTCTTCTCTACAATTTGGAACAATGTTACATTAGATGAGACTAATTTTAGAGTTTTTATCTATAATTTTAATTTACCAGATACAAGTCCTAATTTATATAAAACGACACTTCTCAATAACACTCTTATCCCAGGTGCTGTTCGAGATCAAATTTCATTAATCGAGCCATTATCAACTGAAAATCCACAATTATATCGTGTAACAATTTGGATAAGGTACAATGAGGAAGCACAAAGTGTTGTGACCTTGAATGGATTGATCTCTAATGATTAATAAATTCAATCAAAATGGGATTACAATTTTAGAATTACTCGTATCCATTGTGGTCGGTAGTATCGTAACAATGATTTTAATGCAAATCCTTGTTATGACTGTTGGCGCAAAAGCCCAAATGGATACCGAAAATAAAATGTTAAATGAGAGTTATTATATTGCAGAACAAATCCGTTCTAATATTTTTGATTTACAGCCACAGGAAATCGAATTAATTACCGATGATGACCTGACAACGGAAATTCACATAAGACATTTGTACGATATTACTACAGATGCCACTAACACAATTATTCGAGACACATCTAATCCAATTACAGACAAATTGATTTTTGATAAAGTAAATGAGAAAATTTATTATGTCTTTGGTGCAGATAACACTACTGTGCAAATTAATGATCCTTCAATCACAATTACAACTGGTTCGATGATTGAATTGATTTCAATAGATCCTGACTTCTGTAATTTAGACACTGTTCCTTGTGACCAAGGAATTATTAAACTGACCTTAACAGTATCTGTGACATTACAGAGTGGTTCAAGGTTATTACCACAAACATATGTAACGACGATACTCGTATAACTTGAATCCGCACTATATATATGTTATAATTTGTTACATTTTATATGGAGGTGTAAAAGATGAAATTTTTAAAGAAATTATTTAAAGATAGTCCGCTAAGTAATCAAGTCGGAAGTACTTTGACCATTACAATCGTTGTAATGGCCGTTTTGACGTTTAGTGTAACCTCTATTACAAAAATGACATTAAACTTAAGCAGTGCTACTACTGTTGAATTGAACTCCGTAAATGTTGAAAATTATGGACAAGGTGTTATTACACAATCCATTAATGAACTAGTTTCTTATATGAATGAGGGAGGAAGCTACACTGATTTCAATAATGTAAAGATCCCTGAGATTTATACAAATTATCTGGTTGATGTTGATGATGTCACAAGTCAATACCCAGAATTTGGAGATCACAATGGGTCCTATACTGCTGTCTATCGCTTCGCATATGATTTAAATAATGGAGACTCACTTGTCAAATATACGTATTTATCAAGTGTTGGTACAGCCTTCGATACCCCTAATCCGATTTCCTTCTCAATTGGAACAGATGGCGACTTAATTTTAAATGGTGGTTACTATGAAGACATTAATATGTATGGTCGCAACGTTTACATATCTAATGCTTCCCCATGGTATGATTATTCCAACGAGCAATTACATTATTTAACACCAAGCATTAATTCTGCTTTTCCAACATTTTCTGGTAGTACTCCATCAAGAATCTATTCCGGTACTTCCTTAACATATTGTATTGAAGATTGTTTCAACGTTACTGCTGATGGAAGTAGTCCATATATTTTAAACACATTAAAATATTCAAACGTCGTTGGTGGTTCTTTATCAGATGAAGGCGATATCCAAAACGACAACATCATTAGTTTCTTAGGTTCATTTGATTACGAGGAATACGCACTTGATTATGTTAAAAATATTTTACCAACAAACAGTCGTACTATTGACACAGATTTTTCAATAGATGAACTTGAATTTGCAACAGTGATTCGTAACAATATGGGTAGTATCACATATAAGACTAACGGAAAAACTCCAGATACTTACCCTAGCACAGCATATGTAGAAGTCTCTGGAGATTCTAATTATAATTTTTCAAACAGTGTAACATTAGGTTTTGGAGCAGTTTATGATGGTAATTTAGAAGCAAATAAAGACTTAATTGTTAGTGATTATGAAAATGAAGGATTAATTGTTCTTGGTAATTTAACACTAAACAATACACTAAGCAATAAAGCATCCAAAATCACAGGCACAATTATTGTTACTGGTGATTTAATTGTTAACGGATATAGTTCCAACTTCCAAGCTGCAACTCTGATTGTCTTTGGACAAACAATCTTCCAATATGATGATGGATTTGGTATTCAAACACAAACAAGCAATAAAAAATTATCAATTATTGGACAAGATAATATCATATTTGATAACGTTTGGGAAAACTATACAACAGGAACTCCTAGTACTGTGACAATGTTAGCATATTCTGAAGAATCGATTTATATGGATATGGTTGAATCCAAACTTAAGATGCAAGGTGCTTTGTATGCGAAAGCACTTGGTACTTCTGATTTCCCAATCTTTATGAAGAAAGACTCCAGTACAGGATCACAGGTAAATGGGATTCTAATCAATAGTTACCGAGGTTTTGTTTCTTATATCAATCAAGGGTCAACAGTCGTTCCTAGTTATAGTCCATCTGCATCAGATTCCAGCAATCGATTTTGGATATCTTCACTTCCTGTGAATCCAACAGGGAATGGGAATGCAAACGGGCAATCTGCAATGACGACAGAATTTATTAGTATTCCCGAATACGACAATGTTGTTATCGGTGGCGATTACGTCCCTGAAACAAGTGAATGGATATTGGAATAAAGTAAAAGCACTTCAAATGAAGTGCTTTTTTTAATGAAATCCTTTGATACATTCTCCAACTACTTCACTAATTGTTGGATGAGCATGGATCATGTTTTTATATTCTTTGATGGTAATCTTTTGATTGATCATAGCAGTAACTTCATGAATTAAATCCGAAGCATGTGCCCCAATGATATGACAGCCAACTAAGACATCATCTTCATTTACAATCATTTTTACAAAACCATCTGTTTCATTAAGACATTCTGCTTTTGCATTTGTCTTAAATAGGTATTTATTAGTTGTATAATTAGTTCCGTTAAGTTCCGCTTCCGTTACACCAACAGTGGCAATTTCCGGGAAACTAAAAACAACAGATGGTGTATGATTAAACTGAATTGCCATATCATTACTTAAGATATGTGATATCGCTTTATACCCATCATATGTTGCTTTATGAGCTAGCATTAATTCGCCATTCACATCACCAATTGCGTAAATATTCGGAACTGATGTTTGTTTAAACTCATTGACAATAATTCCCGAGTTTTGATACGTTATTCCTAATGCATCTAATGGCAGTCCTCCAAAATTAGGGATACGACCAGTGCTTAATAAAACAACGTCTGTTTCAAATTCAAGCAGTTTTCCTTTTGTTTCAACTTGAGCAAGATATTTATTATCTTCAACACGAACACCTTTGAAAGCTGCTTTAGTATAAATATCAATTCCTTGACGCTTGTATAAATTACGAGCTCTTTTTTTGATATCATTATCAAGTGGTGGCAAGATTTCATCCATGTATTCAACAAGCGTAACTTCTGTCCCAAACTGATTGAAGATTGTTGCCATTTCACAACCAATTACACCAGCACCAACAATAACCATGCGTTTTGGCCATGAAGCAAGTTCCAATATATCTCGTGATGTTTGGATAATTGGTAAACTATCTCCTTCAAAACGAAGTCGTTTTGGTGAAGAACCCGTTGCGATAATAATGTGTTTTGTTTCAATGATTTCATCATTTACTTTTACGTGATGTGGATCAAGGATTGAAGCTTCTCCTTCAATCAATTCCACACCAAGTTTTTGAAGAGATGTTTTAATATTATTAATTTGATTCGCCACAATCGCTTCTTTTCTTGTTTTGATTGCATCGTAATCAATTTCAAAATTCGGAACATGAATTCCAAATACATCTAATTCTTTCATATCTTTGATGTGTTTTGCATTGTGATAAAGTGCTTTCGTTGGAATACATCCATAATTCAAACAGGTTCCCCCAACTTTATGTTTCTCAATTAACGTAACATCGAGACCATGTTCCTTAGCAAAGATTGCAGTATCGAATCCACCAGGACCAGCCCCTATAATTACAATATCTTTCATTGATTTAACAAATCGCGATATTTGACAATTGGATTACGTGCAGCTGTTGCTTCATCCAAACGTTTGACAACTGTATTATATGGCGCTCCTTTAACAAGTTCAGGATTTGTTCTTGCTTCTTCTGCCACAATTCTCATCACATCAATAAAACTATCAAGTGTTGCTTTACTTTCTGTTTCAGTTGGTTCAATCATCAATGCTTCATGAACAACAAGAGGGAAGTAAACGGTTGGTGGATGAACATCATAATCCAACAGACGTTTCGCCACATCTAATGTTGTAACATTTTGTGATTTATCAATTAAGCCATCAAAGACAAACTCGTGTTTACATATTCCATCAATAGCTAATAAGTAATCATTCTTCAATGATTCTTTGATATAGTTTGCATTTAAAACACTATATTGTCCAACTTTATGGAAATTTTCTTTCCCCAAAGTTAAAAGGTAACTATATGCTTTTAAGACAACACCAATGTTTCCATAAAAATGACTTATTTGTCCAATACAAGACTCATTCGTGTCTTCTATGTAATATTTGTTTCCTTGTTTTTTAATAACCGGTTTTGGTAAAAACTCAACCAAATAGTCTTTAACACCAACAGGTCCACTACCTGGTCCGCCACCACCATGTGGTGTGCTAAATGTTTTATGAAGATTGATGTGCATAATATCAAATCCCATATCACCAGGTCTTGCAAGTCCTAATAATGGGTTTAAATTTGCACCATCATAGTATAATAATCCCCCAGCATCGTGAACAAGTTTCGCAATCTCAAGAATATCTTTTTCAAAAATACCGAGAGTATTAGGATTTGTTAACATGATTCCAGCGATTTCATCATTTAACATTTCTTTTAACGCTGCAATATTGACAGTTCCATCATAATTTGATTTTACTTCAACAGCAGTTAATCCTGCGACAGTTGCGCTCGCTGGGTTTGTGCCATGAGCACTGTCAGGTACGATTACTTTTGTACGTTTTGAATCATTGCGTTTCATATGATATGCACCCATAATCATTAGTCCCGCAAGTTCTCCATGTGCTCCCGCATAAGGATTTAAAGTAAATGTATCTAAACCGCTTAATTCACTTAAAATACGTTGTGTTTCATAATATATTTCTAATAATCCTTGGGTTGTTTCAGCAGGACTATAAGGGTGCATATTGAATTCTAACATATTTGATAAATCTTGATTAATTTTCGGATTGTATTTCATTGTACAAGAACCAAGAGGGTAAAAGCCTTTTTCAACACCAAAGTTTTTAAAAGAGACATTGGTATAATGTCGAACTGCTTCTAGTTCACTTACTTCTGGAAGTAATGCTTCTTTATTTCGTAACATTTCACTAGGTAAAGTATAATTCTTAAATTCACTTTTTGGTAAACTATATCCAACGCGGTTTTTGTTGGAAATCTCAAATATTAATTTATCGTAGTACATTATAACGCCCCCAATAAAGACACTAGTTGGTCGATTTGTGATTTGGTGCGTTTTTCTGTTGCACTAAATAACAATAAATTTTGTTTTAAAACGTCAAATTTACCAAGTGAGAGTGGTCCTAAGATACCATGTTCCAATAATGTACGGTTGATTGCTTCAACATCTTTTGTTGTTTCAATTAAACAATCTTTAAAGAATGGTTTATCATAAACCGGTTTAAACCCATCTAATTTTAATACTTCTTCATATAAATAATGTGTTGCATTAAATGAATTTGTTTGTGCTTCAATCAAACCTTTTTTACCCATAATTGCTAGGTATACAGTTACAAATAAAGCCAATAAACTTTGATTACTACAAATATTACTATTTGCTTTTTCACGACGAATATGTTGTTCACGAGCTTGTAGTGTTAATACAAAAGCACGCTTTCCTTCAGAGTCTTTTGTTACACCACAAATACGTCCTGGTAGTTTACGAATTAACTTATTCGTTGTCGCCATATAACCGATATATGGTCCTCCAAATCCCATAGGAATTCCGAGTGCTTGCGCATCTCCAACAGCGATATCCGCTTGGTAATCACCTGGCGTTTTTAATAAGCTATATGTTGAAATGTCGCTATTGATAATGAGTAATCCTTTTGTTTCATCAAGAATTTCGCGATATCCATCATAGTTTTCAATGATTCCATAAAAATTAGGAGATTGAACAATGATTCCAGCATATTCTTTAGAATTTTTCGCTTTGAAATCTTCAATTGATGTTTCCCCATCTTTTTCTTCAATAAAATCAACAGTGATATTACGATAAAACGCATATGTTTTAATAACTTCTATGATATTTGGATTGATTGTTTTACTCACCAATATTTTATCTTTTTTACGATTGCTTGTTGCCATAAACATTGCTTCTGCTGTGGCGGTTGCACCATCATACATTGATGCGTTTGAAACATCCATATTTGTCAGTTCACAAATCAGTGATTGGTATTCAAAAATGTATTGTAATGTTCCTTGCGAAATTTCTGGTTGATATGGTGTGTATGCTGTCAAAAATTCTTGACGTTCAATAATATGACGTATCACACTTGGCGTATAATGATCATAAGACCCTGCCCCTACAAAAGGAATCAATTTTTTGTTTTTTGCTCCTAGTTCTGTAAAACGTTGATATAGTTCTAACTCACTATGAGAAGATGGGACATTTAAATCCTGTCCCATTAATTCTGTAGGTATTTCAGAAAACAGGTCTTCGATATTGTTTACACCTATAACCTCAAGCATTTTTTGTATATCATCTGTTGTATGAGGTAAATATTTAAACATATCGATTCCTCCTATTCGATTATTTCTTTGTATTCATCTGCGCTTAATAAACTATTTAATTCACTTTTGTCTTCTAATTCTACTTTGATAATCCAGTTTTCATAAGGATCTTCATTGATTAGTTCTGGGCTATCTTCTAAATCATCATTCACAAGAACGATGGTTCCTGAAACTGGTGATAAAACATCACTTGCCGCTTTTACTGATTCAATTGCGCTAAATTCAACACCAAGTTCAACTGAGTCTTCTTCTTCGGGAAGTTCGACAAACACGATTTCTCCTAGACTATGTTGAGCATAATCAGTTATTCCAATATAAGCAAACTCATCTTCCACTTTTACCCATTCATGGGTATTTGTATAATATAATCCATTTACAACTTTACTCATTTTCATTTCCTCCACTATTTTTTATAGTTTTTCGAATAAAATTTCTTTTTAATAACGACTGCTTTTTTACGTTTACCACGAATATCTACTTCTAATTCTGTTCCTAATTTATCATATGGTTTATCAACGATTGCTAATGCAACAACTTGATCGGTTGAAGGAGCTTTGTATCCTGTTGTTACATGTCCAACCAATTGATTATTATGATAAACCTCATAACCTTCTCTCATGATTCCTTTGTCAATTAATGTCAATCCACAAACTCGTCTTTTTGTTCCTGCTTCTTTGACTTTTCGTAAAGCATCTTTTCCGATAAAATCACCAGCTTCTAATGCTACCCAGAATCCATATCCAGCTTCTAAAGGATTAATAGATTCTGACATTTCATGTCCATATAATGGTAAATTCACTTCAAAACGTAACGTATCCCTAGCTCCTAGCCCAATTGGTAAGACATCTTCTTTCCCAACTTCTAAGATGCGTTGCCATAATTCAACAATATCAAAAGATGTACTGTAAATTTCAAACCCATCTTCACCAGTATATCCAGTTCTTGAAACCAAACACATATGACCATCAATATTAACATTTTGATGCGTGAAGAATGTAATTGTTGCAAGATCAAAGCTTGTTAGTTTTTGTAAAATTGCTTCTGCCTTTGGTCCTTGTAAGGCAATTTCACTAAAATTATCAGATTCATTTGAAGTTGTGCAATCAAATGTGTTATGTTCTGTAACCCAAGCGTAATCCTTATCAACATTTGATGCATTTACAACTAATAGATAGTGTTCTTTATGGAATTTATAGACCAACAAATCATCTACAACACCACCATCAGGATAAAGCATCATACCATATAACACTTGATTGTTTACCATTGAGTAAACATCATTTGTAAAAATATAATCCACAAATTTTTCTGCTTCTTTTCCCTTGATACAAATCTCTCCCATATGTGATACATCAAATAACCCTGCATTGTTTCGAACACTTTGGTGTTCTTCAGTTATTGATGAATACACAATTGGCATTTCCCATCCTGCAAAATCAACGATTTTTGCATTCAAAGTAACATGTTGATCATAAAGCGCCGTTCTTTTCATCTCTACTCTCCTTCAAATTGTTTTAAAGCTTGATAGCTACTACGAACCATAGGTCCACTTGCAATGTATCTAAAGCCCTTTAATTTGCCTTGTTCTTTATAGTAGTCATACGTCTCAAGAGTAACATATTCTGTAATTTCGGTATGAAGTTTTGTTGGTTGTAAATATTGTCCAATTGTTAAAATATCACATCCAATATTTCGTAAATCATCCATAAGTTCGAGGACTTCTTCTCGTGTCTCGCCAACCCCAACCATAATTCCGCTTTTTGTTAATATCGTAGGATCAATTTCTTTTACGGTTTGCAATAGGGTTAAGCTGCGTTCGTATGTCGCTCGATCACGGAATCCTGGATAAATTCGCTTCACTGTTTCTAAATTATGGTTGATGACATCAGGTGCTGCATCGACAACACGTTTTATACTATCATAATCCCCCATAAAATCAGGAATTAATACTTCAACGGTCGTATCTGGTGCATGCTCTTTTAATATTTTGATAACTTTAACAAATTGGTTGCTCCCATAATCTTTTAAATCATCTCTAGTAACACTTGTAATAACAATATGCTTTAATCCCATAATTTGTACAGCTCTTAGTAAATTATGTGGTTCATTGATATCGACAGGTAATGGTTTACCTTGCGTTACATCACAGTAGCTACAATTACGAGTACAATGGTTTCCTAAAATCATGAATGTTGCTGTTTTATTACTAAAACACTCTAACTGATTTGGGCAACTCGCTTCTTGACATACAGTAAATAAATTATGTTGTTTCAACAATGTTCGAATTTGCGTTGTTTGCTTATTCAAATCTGCCATATTTATTTTCAAATAATCTGGTTTACGAACATGCCTTTGCACTTCTGGGAAAAATATATGTAAAAAATCTTTGTTTTTCATTAAATAGATATAGTCTTTAATGGGATGTTTTTTAAGGAACTTCGAAAATTCTTCGTAGGTGAATTCTGTCCCAATAAAAGCGTTTTCAAGATCACTGATTTTTTTGAGACTAAAATAGTCTCCATTGATTGATATTTCATGTACTTTATTGTTTTTAATTATAACACTTGCAGTGATATTTCCAGCATCAAATTTCTCTTGTTTAGAAATATCAAATTTGGGATTTTTACCATAGTTCCAATCATCTGTGTAAAACTTTTGTGAGTATTCGATAATCTTGTCATTATCTAGTTCTTGTAGATTCATTCTTTTTGTTGCGATTTGTTCGACAACATAATCATAAAACTCATCAAGATTCATATCAATAAGTGTTCCAATATTAAGAACTCGTGATTTCACACTTGTAATAGCATGTTTTGTTAATTTTGCTTTATCAGGAGTTAAACTTCCGATTAAGTGGTTCATGTTACTATCAAATAAGATTGTCCCATGAATTACCATTTTATCCTTATGAATAAATTCAGCATTACCACTAAATTTTCGTCCTTCATGAAGGATATCATTTCGCCCTGTAAACGATGCTTTCAATCCCAATCCATTAACTGCATTGACGATGTATTTAACATGTGATGAAAAGATATCAGCATGGCTTGATTTATTTGTGATAAATGAGAACTGTAAACACCCTAAATCAGTGTACACGGCCCCTCCACCACTATTTCTTCGAATGATTTGAATATTGTTATCTGTAACATATTTTGGATCAACTTCTAACGAGGTAACTTGATGACGACCAATCATCACTGTTGGATCAACATTCCATAATAAAAAGATATCATCTTGATAGCCAAAATCTTTAATTAAATATTCTTCTAATCCAAAGTAGAAACCACAGTCTTTTTTTAAATTACTTGAAGTATCTATATATAGCATCGCTTCACCATCTTTCTACAAGACTATCATATCATAAATATATTTTTTTCCAACAGTAAATTACAAAAAAAAACGACGGATAATTATCTGTCGTTTTTCATAGAATTTTGTCTTTCATTTTTTTGCTAAATCGCAAGCGAACTTGGCGGTGAGCTGGCACTACAATTATATCATTTGTAGCGGGATTCATCGCTTCTTTTGCCGGCATTTCAATTGTTGTAAAAGTCCCAATTTCATTGAGTACAACACTATTACCCTTTTTAAGTTCCTCGGCAATCACACTAGTCATTGTATTTAGAAATATTTTTGCCTTACTCTTACTTAAATTAGTCCTGTCATTAATATGATTTAATATATCCGTTTTGGTTCGATTTTTTTGTTTGAGTTTCATCGGTCTTACAACGACAGTTTTTATGTGTTCGCGAGCTCGTTCTTCCTGTTCTAAAATATCCGATAAGTCATCTTCCGATATTTCTCGTTCAACTGTATCTGTTAACAATTTACGTAATGAAGTTGCAACAACATCATTTGTAATGTCGTCTTGGAATTGTTTGAATGGTGAAAAGCATACTTCAAAATGTTGTGGAACGGTCATCACATCTCGTGTCAACGGATTAATAATTGTTTTTTCTTGAACTTCTTTGACACTAAATTTTCCAAAGTCATCAATCTTTACTTCATGTCTCAGAACAAGCTCTTCTTGAATCGTATCTAACATCCCATCAAGAAAACGACGGGATTTTGCTTTGCTAGTATCCAAAACATTTGCAATAATATCAACCATTTCCTTTTTTGTTAATCTAGTGTAGTATTGGTCTTCATCAACTTCATTTTCTTCAGAATCATCAAATAATGTATCGACATCAATTGATATTTGGTTGGCAAGGATATCTTCATCCTCTTCAATGAGTTTCTCATCAAGATATATTGCATCTTCGTGACGCTTTTTCATAATAATATCATATTCTCTAGTCGAACTGATCGACGTTACTTTTTGGTAAGCTTGTGTGGATTTTACATGACTAACGTGTTTACGGTATTTCGATGCGGAAAGCAGTTTTGAAGATTGTTGAATCATTTGCATCATAACACGAGCAAGCAATACAAAAATAAAGATTAACAGAACAACTGAAAACATGATGATTCTAATAAAATAGTGTTCTTCATTTATCCAAGGTTTTGATGGATCTGTAAATTGATAGACATCAGTAACAGCTCCATATAACATTACCAAAATCAATACAAATAATAGGATATAAGATACTAGTAATGATGCATCTAGTATTCTTTTATATAAATTTTGTAATCTCATCGTCATCTCACCTCTTTCCTTATTTTATAATAAAACAATTTGATATACAAACAATTTGCAAAAATTGTACGCTATTTCAGGTTGTTTTTGTTATACTTAAAGCATATATAATAAGATTGAGGTGATATATTTGTTTCATTATGCAACTTCTTATTTAGAATCTTTAACACAATTAGAACACCAAATACAAAAATTGAGAGACAAAGGGTATACGATTTCATCATCAAAAACTAATCAAAGAGTGGATGAATCAATCCATAAATATACCATTATGAAATCACCACATCCCAACCACCACCTCGTTTTCACGATTGGTCTTCACGGTATCGAAGGTTATGTCGGGCATGCAGCAATCCAAACTTTTTTACAAACCATCGTTCAACAAATCAATCCAGCAACGAAGATTACAATATATTTTCCACTAAATCCTTTTGGAATGATTCGTTTTCACCGCACAAATCAACTTAATATTGATTTGAATCGTAATTACCTAAATGACTTTGAACATAAAACCCAGGTTCAATATCATATCATACAAGATCTCTTTTCGCCAAAAAGACTAGTTTCTATAATTAATGCCAATCTTTCTTTTTATGGTACTCTAATACAAAAAATCACAAAACATGGAATTAAACGATTATCTAATGCTATTTTGACGGGACAATCAGTTGACGCAAAGGGGTTATATTTCACTGGTAATGAATATACAAAAGAATCATTGTATATTATTAAGGAAATTGAAAATACTGTGAGATCCAATTTAAACACTGTCTGGATCGATATTCATACTGGTTTTGGCCCAAAGAACCAAATGAGTATCATTAACAGTCGTTTTGAACATGAGGAAACAAAAATAATGATGTCTTCAATCGAATACCCCGCTATTCTAGGCCTTAATGATAATGATATATATGATACATCTGGAGATATCACTGAGATGATTTACCAAATCAAAAATGTTCATGCTCCTGAATCAAAGTTGTATGCGACATGTTTTGAATTTGGAACAAAAGGCATTTCGATCCTCAGTCAAATCAATAGTCTAAAAGCCCTATACTTTGATAACCATCTATTTCATATCGCACAGTCGAAAAAAATAACTCTTTATACACAAAAATTAATGAAAAAATTATTCATGCCTTCATCAAAAAAATGGCGTGAAAAAGCAGAAATAGATTTTACTAATGCATTAATAGATATCTTAAAATATAAAGGACTTATGATTTCATAAGTCCTTTATATTATTCAATTATTGTTTCTTGAAATGCCTTAACTCCAGCATACTGACGATATAATTCTTTTGCAGTTGTTAAATCCTGTAACAATGCTTCTTTTCCTGAAAAAGATATTACTAACAATAAAACATGTTTTGTTTGATCAGTAATCATTGTTCGCATCGTGTCACTTGTTACACTTCCAAATGGCCCTTTTTCATCTTCATATATTGGAATATTGGAAATATCTAATTTACCTCGACCAATTCCTTCAAAAACATCATCCTTTGAACCAAGACGAATTGTTACATCAGAGATAATATGATCTCGATCTAATACAGCAATACTCTTTTTTGTTTTGATACTAAGAACATTGCCCAAATCGACAATCGTATTGATTCTATATAGTTGATTCCCTTTTGCGAGTCTGCGATAGAGAGATTCTACGGCAAGACGGTAGCGCGAAGGATCTTTGCCATATGTTTTGTAAGCATCGCGTCCTTCTTTAATTGTTTCAAGATTCACGACATCAAGAATGTCAACTTGATGGCAAACATCTTCTTCTATATTATGAATCAACTGATCAATATTTCCATTATTTTTATGATCGACTGAAAACTCCAATGCTCCAACAAAAAAGTTTGGAGTTAGCTGTTTGATTATAGGATCTATTGTTATTTTCATTAGTTCACCTCTTCTTAACAAAAAAGCGAATAACCGCTTATTTTGATAATCGCAATGTGTCTCTCGCAATCATAACTTCTTCATTTGTTGGCAACAAGAATACTTTGATTTTTGAATTATCTGAAGATATAAGTCGTTCGGTACCGCGAACAAAGTTTCGTTCCTCATCAAGTTCAACACCAAGTACTCGTAGTCTTTTCGCAACTAGTTGTCTTGTGAAAATTGCGTTTTCACCAACACCAGCTGTGAAGCAAATCACATCACAACCACCCATTGTAACATAATATGATGCAACGTAATCAGCAATCATTTTGACTTGTTTCTTAATTGCTTGAAGACTTTGCTTGTCTCCACCATGTGAAGCAGTCCATAAATCTCTTGAATCACTTGATAGTCCACTCATGCCAAGATAACCAGATTTCTTATTTAAATCATTAATAACTTCTTTAATTGATTTGTTTTCTTTCTCCATGATAAACTCAATAATTGCTGGATCAATATCACCACTTCTTGTCCCCATCATAATTCCCGCAAGTGGAGTGAATCCCATAGAAGTGTCGACACTCTTTCCACCATCAATTGCACAAATACTGGCACCATTTCCCAAATGCAAGACAATTATTTTGAGATTTTCTACTTTTTGATTTAGTAATGTTGCAACTCGGTTTGCGACATATTTATGAGATGTTCCATGAAACCCATATTTCCGTACACCATATTTTTGATACCATTCATAAGGAACACCATAAAGGTATTCATCAGGTTTCATTGTTTGATGAAACGCAGTATCGAAAACTGCAACTCCCTTAATACTAGGTAATGCCTTTTGAAACGCTTTTATCCCCGTTAAATTCGCTGGATTATGCAAAGGTGCTAAATCACTTACTTCTTCAATTGCGCTAATGACTTCCTCTGTTATCACGACAGAATCACTAAATTTTTCACCACCATGAACAACACGATGTCCTACTCCGTCAATTTCATCAATTGACGATACTATTTGCAAAGCAATTAGTTTTTTTAATAATAACTCAACAGCAACTTTATGATCAGGAATACTAACTATTTCCTCGATTTTATCCCCGTTTAATTTAATTTTTATTACAGATTGTTCCATTCCGATACGTTCAAGGATACCACTTACCAATACCTCTTCCTCAGGCATTTTTAATAATTGAAATTTTAATGATGAACTTCCGGCATTGACAGCAATTATTTTCATTGTTTCACTCCTTTAGCTAACTAATAAAGATTGTATCACAATTTATTTTAGATGTCATTACTGTGCCATAAAAAAATAGGATTTCTCCTATTTTATTGTTGTTTGATCGCGGCCATTTTCCTTTGATTGGTACATAAGTTCATCGGCACGCTCAATTATTGATTGAATTGTATCTTGTTTTTGAAATAGTGTTCCACCAATTGAAATAGTAACCTGAATATGATCTTTTGACTCGGTAAGAAACGTTGATTCATGTACCAAGCGACGTAATTTTTCAGCAATTAGTTCTAAATCCGAATTCGATTCAACTCGAACCACTGCGATAAATTCCTCACCACCCCATCTTCCAACAATATCATTGTTTCTGATGTTTGATTTTAAAGTATTTGCAAGAACTTGTAAAACTTGATCACCAACATTATGTCCATATGTATCATTAACATATTTAAAATGATCAATATCAAAGAATAGCACTCCAAAAGGAACTGAAAACTCTTGGTATTCTTTTACCATATTCGCCAGATAGAAATCTAAGTATCGGCGATTGTGAATCTTTGTTAAGGTATCAATTGTCAACATCTCTTTCAACTTACGATTCTCTTGATAGTTGTCCTCTTTAAATCTCGTATCAGTAAATACCTCAATTGCTGCAAAAATCTCACCATCTGGGTTACGTAAAGGTATACTCTTCACAGTAACCGGAACACGGTGCCCATCTTTATGATGAAGAAATACCTCTGATTCATTAATGTTACCAGTGTCTAATGTATTGTGTAAAGGACATCCGTCAAAACATAACTTTTTCCCATTCTTATCGACATGTTGTAATATGTTATTGAAACAATGGTTATTCATAACTTCATTTCTTTTGTATCCAGTGATTTTTTCACTACCATCGTTCCAAAAAATTATTTTTCTGTTGATGTCAACGACATAAACACCCTCATACAAATATTCTAATACCGAATCAAAATTATAATCTGACATTGTTATTCTCCTTTAAGTGACAAATTAAAGATTTCTAATGCTTTATCATTGTCGACAGTAATTATTGTCCCAACAGAGCCTAACCCAAGAGCATTTTGAACCAATTCATTTACTAATGTATCATCAATTGAAAGTTCCTGGTGTAATCGAATAGGAGCCCCCCATGAAAGAAATAGTTTATCGATTTGATGTAATACATCTTGATATGGAATATTATTAAATAATCGTTCTCCAAGTAATGATAATCTTCTAATCATTGTTTCGGGATTGTATTTTAAAGCCACACGTGCCCATGATGTAAATAACATTGATAAAGCATACCCATGTGTTGTGCCAAATTCTTTTGTAATCGCATAAGATAGACGGTGTGTAGCCCAATCACCAACTTTATCAACACCAAGAATCCAATTCAATCCAATTGTTGATGCCCATGAAATATTAGCTCTGACATCATATGAATCTTTACCATCCAAGATTAACTTGGTGTTTTCAATGACAGATTGAATCACACCAATACTCATTAAATCAGATGTTAATGTGTGTTCGGTGTTACTAAAATATTGTTCAAATACATGCATAATAATATCTATACTTCCAGCAATCGTATGATGATGATTCACTGTTAACGTATAAGAAGGATCAATAATCGCAAACTGTGGAATTAAAAATGGGTATGCGACACTACGTTTCTCACCGGTAGTATCATTACTTAATACCGTATTACCATTTGTTTCTGTCCCTGTAGCTGCAAGTGTAATAACAGCTCCAATAGGTAAAGCTTTCGTTGCTTTCACTTTGTTGATGTAGGCATCCCAAACATCACAATCTAAGTATCTTCCGAATGCAATTGCTTTGGCAGTATCAATAACACTGCCTCCCCCTGCTGCAATAATGAAATCAACATTATGTTTGATACATTTTGCAATTCCACTTCGAACACTTGATACTTCTGGATTAGGACGAATATCCGATTCCTCAATATACGTAATACGTAATTCTTGTAAAATCGAAACAATACTATCATACAATCCAATTCGTTTGATTGATGCTTTACCATAGACAAGTAAAACGCTCTTTACCGAGTTTACTTCTAACTCATTTTTTAAAGCAGAAATCTGATTTTTACCAAAGATGATTTTTGCTGGAGATTCATAAATAAAATTCTTCATGTAGGTCACCTCTTTTCTTCATTTATTATATCATACTACAATATTTTTTAGATGACAAAATTGTTTTATTGGGCAAGGTATTCCAAAGAGGTTCATATAGTTTACACAAAAATGTATACAACAAATTGTCCTTTCAGGTAATATCCTACTTAGACTTACTAATTTTTTATATAAAGCGATGGCTTATTATCTGCAAAATAAAAAATGACAGAAATCTGTCATTTTATTTATTGATGGTACCAGTGGCCGGAGTCGAACCGGCACGGCCGTGAAGCCATTGGATTTTGAATCCAACGTGTATACCAATTTCACCACACTGGCATTTCCTCTTTATATTATACACTAAATAAAGAAATATGGAAGTAAAAAAAACACAAAATATTGTGCTTTTTAAATTTCAAATTCTGAGCCAGTTTTAATTCGAATTAAGGCATCATGCATATGACGTTTCAACTCTAGAAATGCTAAATCACCAGTACAGTGTCCTGTATAATAATTTACCTTATCATTTGCAACAAACTTTGCTCCTAGTTGTTCGAGGTACATTGTTTGGCGTAAATCTGCTGAATCATAATGAGATAAATGGAATCCTCCGATTACATCCGTGAAGACAATTTGATCACGCTCTTGAATCGTATCAACAATATTTTCAATTCCTTTATGAGAACAACCACTGAATAATACTTTTTTACGATATTCACTTAAAACCATATAGATTTCATGATTGAATGAATCTGGGATATAGTTTTTTCCTTCTTTGATTAGGAGTGAATTATCTGAAATAACCAAGTCGACTTCAGGTATCTTAGCGTATAGTTTGAATCCTTTATCAATTTCGATGTCTTCAGTAACGTAATGAATCCGACTTTCATCCGACGGTTTTTTAATTCCAATTGGCAAGTATAACCCTTTAACAATCTTAAATTTTTTTGAGAAGGCAAATTCAGAAATATAAATTTGTGCAGTCTTATTTAGACTTAAAAATTTACTAAGACCTCTCCCGTGATCAAAATGTCCATGTGAAATAATGACAGTATCAATCGCTTGTAAATCAATTCCCAGCTTATCTGCATTCTTGATATATTGATTTCCAGGACCAATATCAAATAGGATATGATGATCCTTAAACTCTATATATAGACTTAGTCCATGTGCGTTTTTTAATTCTTCATTCTCTGTCTCATTTTCTAATAACGTTATAATTTTCATTCGTATACCTCCTATTATATATGAAAAAGAAGACTCTTTTTAGTCTTCACTCAATTTATCTATAATCATTTTATAACCTTGTGGTCCATACAAATAAGATTTCGATATTTTCGAAATAGTTGCGGCGCTTATGCCTGTTTCTTTTTCAATTTCTTGATAAGTCATCTTTTTATGAAGCATCTTGGCAACCATTAATCGTTGTCCAAATGCTTCTAATTCATTGATGGTACATAAATCATCAAAGAAACGATAACATTCTTCTTGTGTTTCTAAATTTAGTATCGCTTCAAATAAAAGATCAATTTGCTCATTTTGTATTTTAAAATGATAACTCATACTATCACCTCTAACCAAGACACATTATAACATAATAGCGATGTAATATTGAAAGAAAAATTATCTTTTTAAAAAAATATTACGTTTTTCCCAACAAAAACAAGGTTTGAGTTGTTATACCTGTGAAAGAAAAAAAAATAGGAGGAATTAAAAATGTATAAAAAATTAGGAGCAATTATTTTAGGATTATTACTAGTAGTAGGATTATCAGCATGTACAAATGCAACCAATGAGGTAGATGCTTATTATGTCGCAATCGACATCAATCCATCAATTGAATTTGTAGTAGATGGTGAAGACAACGTAGAATCATTCATATTCTTAAATGACGACGCAGCAGCTTTATGTGCTGACTTAGACTTTATTGGAATGAATGTTGATGAAGCAGTTACATTATTTATCGATACCGCAACAGAAGCTGGATATATTGATCCAGAAGGTGACGATAACGCCGTATTGATTACAGTAATAGGTGACGATGAAGAAGATGAACAAGCTTTGGAACAAATTCGTACAAGACTTAGAGAACATGTTCAAGCACAATTTATGAAAAGAAATATTTCTGCCGCAGTCATTTCTGAGAATTACACACAAGGTGAACTAGTAACTCAAGCAAATGAATTAGGAGTTTCACCTGGAAAATTGAAATTGGCTCTATCGGCACAAGTTGTTGATGAAACATTAGTACTTGATGAATTATTAGAATTACCAGTGAAACAAATTTTAGCAAAAGTAAATGAAGCACATGCTGAAGCTTGGCAAACATTTACAGAAACAAGACAACAAACAGCACTTCAAGAAAAAACAGCATTAATTGCTGAACATCAAGTAAGATTACAAGCATTTATTGCAGCAAATCCAGAATTAACTGATGAACAAGTTGAAGCATTAATGGCACAACATCAAACACAAAATCAAGTTAGAGAAGAAACACAAAGTCAATGGCAAGAACGTATTAATCAATGGCGTCAAGAACGAGCAAATGATGGTACAGGAACTTGTACTCAAGATTGTCCAAACTCAGACAATCCAGATGATGAATCTGATTTGACATAGAACACCTTATATCTCATTACCGGGCAGACAATGATTTGTCTGCCCATCCTCTAAAAACCTTTATTTTCTATACTTGCCGTGTTAAAATCTGTATAACGAGGTGATAATATGGCAACACTACAACTTAAAGAACTTGTAAGACAACTTCAAGACGGTGATCTTTCTGTCTTTGATGATATATACCATCAAACGAAGAATTTAGTTTATTACACCATACTAAATATTTTAAAAGATCAGTCCCTCAGTGAGGATATCATGCAAGACACATATCTCAAAGCCTTAGAAAAAATTCATACCTATCGAGACAGAGTTAGTTTCTCTGCTTGGATTGTCACAATTGGTAAAAATTTGGCTCTAAACGAATACAATAAAAGAAAACGTGAAATGAACGTTGATATCGTCGAGGATGAACACTTATTTGGAAGTACAGAAAGTTCTAGTGAAAAGGAATTGATCATTCGTGATTTATTGAATCGATTAAACGAATCTGAACGGGAAATTGTAATTCTACATATCGTCGGTGATTTAAAACATCGGGAAGTAGCGAAAATCGTTAACAAACCCCTTGGAACAGTAACATGGATATATAACGAAGCAATGAAAAAACTAAGAACAGATTATGAAAGCAGGTGATGATAATGAAAAAAGATAACTTTGAAAACACAGTCAAACAATCTTTTGAAGAAGCTCCAGATATATTACAAAAAATTAAACAAGACAGTCGTTTTAGAATTCCTGTCAAAGAATCAAAAGTTGGATTCTTCGAAGCTCTATTTTCTACAAAAGCTCGCTATTCATTCGTTAGTTTATTCTTTATCCTTTTAATTGCTATGGTATATGTTCAAAATAGTGACCCGCAACAAGTCTATGCTTCTACTGTGACAATAGATGTTAATCCATCGATTGAAATTCTTCTAGATGAAGATGATTTGGTAATTGAAGTAAATGGTTTAAATGGCGATGGAGAACTAGTTGTTACAAATCAAATAGAATACAATAGAATGACCATTGAACAAGTAATGGAAGTTTTAATTACGCGTATGCACGCCCTTAATTTTATTGTCGATACTACTGAAGAAAATGTTATATTGATTGATGTTAAATGTGACAACGAAGCAGTTAGATTACGTGTATTATCAAATGTTATGGCTCGCGCTGATTTTGAAGTTAAGCAATACGGTCAATTCTCTCAAGTCCTTCGAAGTGATGAACTGGGGATGACTAATAATAACCTTCATGATTTAGATGATGAAGCAACACAATATGGTATTACTAGAGGAAAATTGGCTTATGTTTACACAATTATTGAGTTAGATGATAGTTATACTATCGCAGACCTTGCCGATTTGTCAATGCGTCAGTTATATCAAATTGAACAAGATTTGCTAAATAATCATCCAAGTAATGGTCAAGGACAATAATATCTAAAAAGAAACTTATGTTTCTTTTTTTTATACTAAAAAAAGAGATCAATAAATTGATCTCTTTTTGTATTTATTTACGTCCTTTACCTTGTTGTTTTAAGGTTAAGTTTGGTGTTGTTTCTTTTGCTGCTTGACGCATTGCTTCTACTTTTTTATATTGTTCTTTGTTTTTTGCTTGTTTGTATAAATAGTTATCAATGCCTTGTGCCGCACGATGTCCATCGGCAACACCACTAATTAGATCTGGACCACGAAGAATGTCTCCACCAACGAATAACCAAGGTGTGTCTTTAATTTGGCCAAATTCGTCTGCTTTGATTTTTCCACGTTCAATGATAATTTTATCTTTCAAGCTGTCTGGGATATAGTCGTAATCTGGAGCTTGTCCAATTGCGATATAGATTTGTTCTGCATCAATGATTTTTTCACATTGTTGATCAAATTCAGGATTGAATCGACCTTCTTGATCAAAGATACACAAGCATTCCCATAATCTCAAGCCAGTAACTTTACCATTTTTTTGCATTACTTCTTGTGGACCATTTCCACAGAAGAATTCGACTCCTTCTTCGCCACCTTCAATATATTCAGTGTCGTCTGCAGGTAAACTATCTTCATTTTCTAAGGATGTCAATTTTACATCTGATTTTCCGTATTTCAATTCTTGAAGTCGAATTGCACTACGAGCAACGTCAAATGCTACATCTCCACCACCAATAACAACAATACTTTTGGCAATATCAAAGTCTTTAATGTCAATCAAGCCACGTTCGAAATCGCGAACACGTGGTAAGAAGTCCATCGCACCAATCACGTCTTTATGATCACTACCTGGAATATTTAAGCCACGAGGTTTGAAGAATCCTGTTCCTAAGAATACTGCATCATAATCTTTTTCTAATTGTTCCATTGATACATCGCGTCCAACACGAGTATTCAATTTAATATTAACACCCATTGATTCAATGAAGTTGACATCTTTATCGATTGCTGCATCATTTAAACGATATGCTGCAATTCCATAACGCATAACTCCACCACTCATTGGCATTTCTTCAAATACATCAACTTGATAACCCATACCACGTAAGTAATATGCAGCACCAAGTCCCGCAGGACCACTACCAACAACAGCAATTTTTGCATCA
The DNA here is from genome assembly GCA_041554935.1 of Candidatus Izemoplasma sp. Taxonomy (GTDB): domain Bacteria; phylum Bacillota_I; class Bacilli_A; order Izemoplasmatales; family Izemoplasmataceae; genus Izemoplasma. The sequence continues at coordinate 19,377 of JBFFLJ010000006.1, read as the reverse complement.
ATTACTTCACTAACAGGTTCTGCGACGATATTTTTATACATATCTTCTGGAGCACTGTCAATAATGTAACGTTTCAACCAACGAATCGCTATTGCATCACCTTGAACGGCAATCGCACAAGATGTTTCACAATTGTGGGTACAAACTCGACCACAAACACCAGGTAATGGGTTTGTTTCATAAATTTGACGTAATCCACCTTCGATATCATCTTCCCAGATTGATTTGATATAAGCTGGGATATGCATTTGAACAGGACAACTTGCGGTACAAACACCACATTCCACACAACGTGCAGCTTCCATTTTGGCAAATTCTTTACTGTAACCTCTAACGATTTCAATAAAACTTTTATTACGAACATCAGCAGGTTCATGTGGCATTTCAACACGTTCAAAGTCTAATAAATTAGATGCTTCATCACGTTGCCAACCTAAATCAACTTCATGACCTAACCATGTTTTGCGTGGTAAAAATTTAAAATCATTCGCATCTGGACTAGTGTAAATATACTCCTTACTCATATTCAATGAGTCTGTCGTACATGTATCAACACATAATGCACAGAAGCAACATCTACCATAATCAATTGATGGTCTTTGTTGTAATTTTCCTTCTTCATCTGGTAAATCTAAACGTTCCACCATTTCAATTGCTTTGGTTGGACAGATATCCTCACATGTTCCACAACCAATACATTTTTCCCAATCATTTGTATGGAATCCACGGATATTATTTGGTCCAACACGTGGTGAAGATACTTTTAAGCCTGGTGATTTAATCAATCGGTCGCTGTTTAATTGATCAGCATTTTTTTGTGTAAAAATCGTATTCATTTCGTGAGAAATTGGTTTTTTAAATAAATATTTCCATAATCTAAATGGATTAAATATACTTACTGTGCGATATTTTTTCATATTTTTACCTACCTGTCAATCTCTGGTGAGCAAACACCCATTGTGTCAATCCAAAGTGCTGCATCATCAAGACGAGTACCTGGTAAGTATTTTTCAACACCAAGTAATCCTTGAGGATAACTAGCCCCTCTAACGCCAACACGATACGGATGTGTTCCGCCATTGCTTACGATATAATATCCAAATTCTCCACGACTTGATTCAACTGGGGCATACACTTGCCCTTTTGGTACTTCCCAACGCATTGATTGTCCTCTGCCAAGTGGTACTCTGACAGGACCTTCTGGGATTTTTTCTAAACATTGACGAATAATTCCGATTGATTGAACAACTTCTTTTAATTTTAAGTCGACACGACTACGTGCGTCTGAGTAATCACTAACTGGAACTTCAAATTCCACTTGATCGTATCTTGCATATGGCATAACTTTACGAATATCGTATGCTTTATTGACAGCACTACGCATCCCAATTCCGGTTACACCTAATTCCCATACAACTTCTGCTGGAAGCATAATGGTATCTTTAATTCTTGTAACGATTGTTGGATTTTCAATTCCCAAATCACGATATTCTTCATATCTAGCCTCTAAGCTATCTAAGAATGCATGAATGTCTTTTTCAATGCCAACAGGTAAATCTTTACGTACACCACCAGGAACAATGTATTGATGATACACACGGTGCCCAGTAATTTGTTCAAAAATATCTAAAATTTGATTTCTATCGGCATGAGCATGATACATTAAGGTGTAATTCCCTGTTGGGCTTCCTAATCCACCATATGCCATTAAATGGATACTTAAACGAGCTAACTCAAGGATAATCATACGAATCCAATGAGCGCGTTCTGGAACTTCAATACCAGCTAACTTTTCAGTTGCCATCGCAAATGACATTTCGTTGATATCTGGTTCAACAACACATACACGAGGAATCAATGAAATATTGTTTACCCATGAATGACGTTCCATCCCTTTTTCAAATCCACGGTGTAACATTCCTGGTAACAAGAACGAACGTTTAATGATGTCACCTTCGACATACATATGAACAGATGCATTCCCATGCATACCTGGATGCTGAGGCCCTAAAAATAATTTTAATTCTCTCATTATTTTTTACCTCCTTTACCGATTTTTATAATTCTTTCTGTACGTGCTTCACGTTTTACTTGTTTTGAAGGTTGTCCTTCTAATTGTTCAAAGTCATTTGTATATTTTCTGACTGGAAACTTGCGAGCACTATATGCTTGTGGGTCAAAATCTTTACGCATTGGAGGCATATCATCCCATTGTTCCAAGATTAATTGCTTATCATAATCTGGATTCCCTGGAAATTTAACACCAAAGAATTCATGACATTCACGTTCGTAATACTTACATCCTGGATAAATTGGTAAAATACTTTGCATACTTGGTTTGTCACGATCTAATCTTGTACGAACTTGAATATGCACTGGTTTCTCCCAATTAAAGACAATATACACCAGTTGCATTTCATTGTCATCGATCCAATCGACAGCAGATAAATATGACAATTGTATCCAACCCTCTGATTTTAACAATGATAATACACGATGAACGTCACTTGGCACAACATCAAAACTAATTTGATATTGGTCGACGACATCGGTTGCAACGACTGAAAAATTAGTTTCAACTAGAGTTTTAACATATTCAACATTATTCATGGAATTCGTCATGGACTCTTACCTCCCCTAGTGAATCAATTTGGTTTTGTCGATACCATTCATAACGTTCATGGTAATCCTTCCAACCATTTGCTTTTTTGTTTTTAATCAATTCCATTAAATCAACAAACCCATTCATTACTGATTCTGTATTTGGCATACATCCTGCGACATAAACATCAACAGGAATATATTGATCTAACTGATTGATTACAGCATGTGAATCATGGTAAATACCACCATTGATCGTACAACTTCCGATTCCCACAACATATTTTGGTTCACTCATTTGTTCGTATGTATAAATTAAACGACGTAATGTTTTTAATGATAAATATCCTGTTACAAGTAATACATCTGCTTGACGAGGTGTAGCCATCGGACCCATCCCTAAGCGTTCCATATCGTATGCACTTGTCATAGCTGGTGGTAATTCAATTGCACAACATCCCGTACAATACATTAACATCCAAAGAGAATTTCTACGGAAAAAGTCACCAATTTCCCACCATTTACGGTCAATCTCTTCTTTTGATAATTTCGTACCAATACTAAATCTTGTTGATTCCATCTAAATCACCCACCCTAAATGTATTGCAGCTGCAGCTTGCAATATCGCAAATAATAATGGCCATTTGTAGAAGAATGTTACTACTTGATCGATTTTGAAACGACCATTGACATTACTAATTAAATTCGCAACTGTATATACTACAAAATATTTTACTAAAAAGATTAATATGTTTTCTGCTCCACCTAAGAATAAGTGAATGAATAAACTTACTTCAATAAACACGGTAATTTCATGCATGATAAACAACATACCAAGTTGTTTCCCACCATACTCAACCATTGGTCCTGAAGCAATTTCAGCAGGAGCAATATATGTCTCAAATGGTTTCTTACCAAGCATTCCTAATAACGACAGTATTGCAACTCCAAAACCAATTGGTAAGGCAACCGCAAACCAGTTATTTCCTGCAGCTTGCTGAAACATTGCAATACTTGTTACACTGGAAGTTCCTGTTAATTTGATGATTGTCATAACGATAATCATAAATGGTACTTCATATGCTAACATCGTTGTTAATGCACGCATAACACCAATACTTGCTAATGGATTTCCACTTCCACTTGCACTCATCGCCATTCCTAACATCCCAACAGCAATCAAGTAGACAAAGATGAAGAAGTTATCGATACCAGCAAATGCCATCCATGTATTTGTCAGTGGCATAAACATCGCTGTTGCGATAATTCCACCAAGCGCCATAATAACACCAAAGTCAAAAATCCAACCATGCGTAACACTTCTTTTACTTAATAATTTGAAGATATCAATGAACTCTTGATACCATTTTGGTCCATATCTTTTTTGAAGACGAGCAACAATTTTACGATTAATACCACCCAAACTTGTTTGTAGTACAAATCCAAATAATGCTACTGCTAATCCTATTAATATACTCGTAATCATAATACGTCACCCCACAAAAGAAAGACAACAACAACGACAATCCAGAACACCGTTATTTCTGGTTTGTTGGTGAAGAAGAAATACTTCATCACACGACCAAACTCAACAACTTTATTTGCTAAAGATTTGTAGAAGTCCTTCATAATATTAATATATTTTTCATATAAACGTTCTAGTGGAGCATAAAAATCAACACTGTAATGTAATAGTTCTTCTGTATAAATGAAGTTTCCTGCGGTGTAAGTATCCATCAATGAAACCTTTTTCGATTTCTTCAAAGAAATAAAGATGATGAATGCAACTCCAACTCCAACGGCAAATGCCAAACTAATCAAAGCAGGATCCAAGATACTTTGCGCGTTCCATCCTTGAATCGTGAATGTTGTTAATACCATACGCGCAATGTTCAATTCATCTAATACTTTGTTGATAAACCCTAATATAAACGTTGGGAATACTCCCGTATAAACATTTAATAAACTTAATATAATCATTGGAACTAACATAAAGAACGGTGCTTCTTTGACAGTCTTTTTAAACTGTGGCAGTTCTTGTCCTAAGAACAATGCAGCCAGTGGTCTAAATACATACAAGAACGAACCAATACTACCAAAGACTGTAGCAACAGCAACCAAGATCATTCCTTTATTCATAACACTTTGGAAGATCATCCATTTACTGATAAATCCTCCCATTGGTGGAATACCAGCCATACTGATAATCGCAATTAAGTATACTAAATATGTAATTGGCATCTTATGAATTAATCCACCAAGTTCTTTAATTTTCGTTGTTCCAGTACGATGTGCTACAGCAGCAATTGCTAAGAATGCCGCACTACTTGCTAAAGCGTGTGCTACAATGTGGAATAATCCACCAGCAACACCTTGTGTTGTTAACGTACTTAAAGCAACTAAGATATATCCACCATTACTCATCGATGAATATGCTAATAATTTTTTTGCATCATCTTGACGAATTGCCATCAAAGTCCCAAAGACAATTGTTAAGGCACCAAGACCAGCAATCATTGACTGTCCAAAAGCCAAATTGATACTTGGAATGTTGAATCCAACACTACCAAGTTTCACAATTCCTAAGACAGCAACAAATGCACCAAGCTTTTCAAGACCAGCACTGAATAATGCAGTGATTGGATCAGGAGCATCTGTCAATACTTTTGGTAACCAGATATGAAGTGGAAATGCTCCAAGTTTTGCAAATGCAGCAACTCCAAACAGCATGAACACGATTGTTTTACTTGTTCCAACTAAGTCTTCAATACCAGAAATACCAAATGAACCTAAATCTTTATAGATTACGAAGATCCCAAATAATAACGCAAAACTTCCCGCAGCACTAAATCCATAATACATACTTGCAGCTTTACGACTTCTTCCCATTGGAATCAAGAATAAACTTGTCCAAACAACAAATTCAAAGAAGAAAAATAGATACAGTAAGTTATCTGTAAAAAATACACCAAGAACTCCTGATAAACTAAGTAAATATAACATTGAATATACAGCAGGATATTTGTATTTTGTAACAAAGAACGGATTGAAGAATGAAACCATTAAGAATACAAACGATACTAAGATTGCAAAGAACAATCCTAAATTAGTACCTTGATATGTAATAAATGGTAACAAATCAGAAGTAAAAGCTAGCTGATCTGTATATCCTAAATACGTCACTGCCGAAAATGCAAACAAACTACCAAGAATTGTAATAACACTTCCTAATCCTTTATGGATACGCCCAACAAGGAATGCAAGTACTCCACTTGCCAACGTGTATAAGATAATTAATTCAATCGTTAACATTAGAAGACACCTCCTTGTAAGATTATCGCACCAAGTGAATCAGCAAAATCTACAACATTTCCTTGGAAAACACCATATACAATTAATCCCAAAGCAATGACTACACCAACATATTTTAGTAAAACATCATAATGTACCACAGGTGCATTTTCTTTGTCATACCATAAACTAACAAGTAGCTTAATAAAATATACCCCTTCAACGATACTTGACAATAAGATAACAGCTGGATAGAAGTAATTTCCAAATGGTAACACAAGAGTTGATGTAAATAATGACTCTAACATTTTCATTTTTATAATGAATCCAACAAATAGTGGCAATCCAATAATACTTAATGATGCAGCAGTAAATGATACACCAATTATTTTATTGTTGACAAACAATCCTTTTAATGAGGAAATTTCATCACTACCAACTACTTCAGTTGCTTTATTAATGACACTAAACAATAAGAATTTTGTAACACCATTAGCAATAGCTAACATAATTGCCCAACCGACAAAACCATTGACAAACAATAAGACAACAAGTGCCGCTTGTGCAATACTACTAAATAACAATATTTCACGGACTTTTGTTGATGCATATGCCATTGCTTCACCAGCGACAACACTTAAGACAACAACAACCGCAATAATCAATGTGACTTTATCATCAAAAACAAATACTTCTGACAACAAACGTCCAAATACTAATCCCATCGCTGTCGCATAAACAGACGCGATCATTGGACCAGATAATGAATTTGAATGTCCTAAAATTCCTTTAACCCAAGAGTTAAATGGTAATAATTTTGCTTCTACACCAAATCCAATAAACATCAATAAGAATGGCAAGCTTACTACAGCAGCACTAACACCACTATCGGCTATGCTTTGACTCATATCAGCCATATTTAATGTACCAAACATCGCATATAACAAGATTAAGCCAAGAAGGTATAAACTACTACCCACAGTTCCTGCAACCAAATAATTAAATGTTGCAAGTGGTTTTTTATTTGTAGTTGTAATTAAATAAGCTGCAATTCCACTAACTTCTAAGAAGACAAACAAGTTAAATAGATCTCCCGTTAATAACAATCCATTAAGTCCTGCTAATGCAACCAATAAAATAGAAGACATTTTCTTATAGTTATTGATGTTTAGCGCAACAACTAAGAAGAACAATACATTGACAGCAAACAATCCTGCTTGACTGAAACGATCCACAACTAAGCTTATTCCATAAGGAGCTGTAAATCCACCAATAACAATTGTTTCTAAATCAACGAAGTACATTGCAACAACACTTGCAGCACTGACAAGTAATAATAGATATGGAGAAACTTTTTTAACTAAAATACTAATGAATGCAGCAAGTAATGGCACTGCAATTAAATATATCGCACTCATTTATTCTTCCCCCATTTCATCAATATTGAACGTTCCGTATTTTGCATAAATATTTTTTGCAAGGGCAAGTCCTAATGCTGTTGTTCCAACACCAATAACAATTGCTGTTAAGACAAGAGCTTGAGGTAATGGATCGACAAACAATAAAGCACTTGAGTTATTTGTACTTGTTAAGATTGGAGCAATTCCAATTTCACCATTTGTACCAATCACAAACCCAATACTAATGATAAATACATTTAATCCAATTTCTAAAATATTTAAACTTAAAATAATTTTTATAATATTGCGTTGTGTTAACAATCCATAAAGTCCTAACATAATTAGGAAAATCGCTGCATATTGTAACATCTTACACCGCCTCCTCTGTTAGGAAATTATCGATAACACCGCTAATTTCACTACCAACTTTTAATCCAATTAAGACATAAACAATTGGGATGATTCCCGCACTTAATAAAGCGCCAATAGTTCCGGTTGGTAGGAAATTTTGAAGATATGTTCCCATTAAGAACAACCCTGCAAAACCAATTAATACATATGCTGTTCCCGCAACACTTTCAAGCACTTTAAATCCTTTTATTCTGGCACGGAATGTATCATCCGCTAAATATAGTAGCAACATACTACTTGCAATCATTGTTCCCCCTGGGAATCCACCACCTGGAGTTAAATGACCATGGATTGTAACATAAATCCCTGTCATTAAGATGATTCCAAATAATGCTTTTGAACCAACACGTAACATGAAGTTCGGATGAAAATCTAATTCCAAACGTTTTTGTTTTGTACTTCCTAATAGTAGCGCAATACCAAGACTACTTACAAATAACACAGTTACTTCACCCAGTGTATCAAAACTACGGTAATCAGCAACAATTGCTGTCACAATATTTGCTGGACCACTTTCGGCATCTGTTGAACCGTATGATACGGTATTGTCAACTGTGCCGTCTGTATCGCGATTGATATATCCATCAGACACACGATCAGTTGTATCCACATCACCAAATGCTGGAAATGCAGCGTTATTCGCAAGTGATACTAAAATCAATGCGCCTAATCCTAATGTTAAGATCAATGCTAAGAAATTTTTCATAAGTGCGCACCAACCTTTTTGACAGCTAATAAGGTAAAGACAAATAAACTTGTGACAAGTCCACTACCAATCACTGCTTCTGTTACAGCAACGTCAGGTGCTTTCATTAATACAAAACTAATTACACTTAACATACTTAAAGAAGATAAAAACATCACAGATTTAATTAATGATTTTGAATTAATCGCTAAGAACGCTAATACAACCATTAATACGGCAACAAAGATTTCAACGTAATTGATGAATTCTAAATTACTTAGTTCCATTGTCTTCACCTCCAAATAATTCACTCAAATCATCTTGAACTAAATTCGTAGGACGAATCCCTGATTTATACGCAGCTTTGGCTAGTGCGCTTGAACCTATCGGATTACTTATTACGATAAAGATGATAATTAATAATACTTTTAAAAACCAACTAGGATTTGCGAATCCTACACCAAGTAAAATAGCAAAGGCTCCAAGCGTTGTAGCTTTTGTACCTGCTTGAATACGATTAAAGACATCAGGCATACGTAATACCCCAAGTCCACCAAGTAGATAAAATAATCCACCAATAATTAAGAATACATAACTAATGATTTCCATTTTTACCCTCCAAGTATCTAGCAAACACGACAGTTTCCATAAATGCTAAAATAGCATAAATAATCGCGATGTCTAAATATAGTGAATTTTGAAATACCATTGCAAGCAATGAAATCAATCCTATTGTAATAACGTTAATTGTGTCTAAAGATACAACACGATCTGCCACAGATGGCCCTTTAACCAATCTAATAAAGGCAAACAACATTCCTAAACCGACTAGTGAAAAAACAATAATATTTACTGTATCCATCATTTGAAGATCACCCCTAATAACTTCTCAAAACGTGCTGAGATATTTTGTTTGTTTTCCTCAGGTGTTTTACCTTTAACATCAACAGTGTGGATATAAATCCATTGTTCATTAACGTCGATTGATAACGTCCCTGGTGTTAGTGTTATCGAGTTTGCCAAAGTCAATTTCGCAAAATCACCTTCAAGGTCTGTTTCAACCTTTACAAGTCCAGGATTTAACGGAATATGAATACTTAAAACTCGTCTTGCAACATCTAAATTAGCCAATATTAATTGCCAAATAAATACTGGTAGATATGCAAAAATAAACACGAGAAGTCTGACTGGAAACTTGTAATCGATTGTATAAGCGACATATTTTGCTAATATGAACGTTAATACCAAACTGACAAAGCTACCAATGATCAACTCTTGTACGAAGACATCAAATCCGTCTACAATACCAACTAGACCAAGATAAGATAATAACAGTACAAAGAAAGTTGCCACATACTTCATAAATAATTCCTCCTTTATATTAAGTTTTTTCTACTCTATATATTTTTAACTTCACGACAAAACTACTTTTTCTATCAAATGGCCAAATCAACCATCTTGATAAATACGATGCAACCTTCTCGTCAAGATTAAAAAGCCCATAATCACCTAAACCTAAACCATACTTCTTTTGATACCCTTGATAAATTTCTTCCATTACATCAAAATTACGAATCGAGTTTTTAACTCGTCGATAGAACGGACTATTATTATCCAACTGTAAAATATCAGATAATACAATCATTTCACCATTATGTTTCACTGCCCGTATCAAATTATCATTAAAACGATCAATCAAAGGTACCATTGCATCTAACATATATTCTTCAATATATTTGAGCAAATGTTCGGGATAACCTGTTTCTCTTAAGATGGAACATTCCCGTAAGACTTGTTGATAGACAAGTTGTGTATAAATTGGACTGACGAACATCAAATCAGTTTGATCTTGATATTCTTTTAAAAACGTATAATCTTTAACCAAATCCATTTTATTTCGTAACACTTGTTCCAACTTCTCGTAATTATGACAGTTGATTATTCGCTCCTTGAAATCCGTAAAAAATTGATGTGCTTCAAACCCAGTATACTCGACATGTAGTGTTTTCAGTTTTAAACGCTCATTTTCATTTAATGTCATCTTATCTAATTGGGTCCTCATCGTAGATACATCAACATCAGTTAAGACAATTTCTTGGAAATGACGAACGAAATGTTCAATTGAAAAATCACCCATTTTTCCAGTTCCGATAATGATCGCACGATTCTTCTCATGAAGCCGATCGATAACACTTTTTATAATCGAATCAATTTGGGAGACATAATTTATTACATTATCATCAAAAAACTGATGACTACGATTTAACTCGTTATTAAAGATTTCTATGTTTTTCAATGTAATCACCTATCTACTTATATTATATATAAGTATATAGAACATACAAGAAAATGTTTTGTATACTAACAAGTTTATTTTTCAAACTATGACTTAAAAGGTCTTGTTTATGCGGACAATTTATTTTTAGTATACAAACTAATTATAATTATTATGATTTATACGTAGCATATGCACAAAAAAACGGGTAAATTTACCCGTTTTTAGATTCTTCTAGTGCCATTGATTTAAATTGATTTGTATATAATTTGTAATAATGACCTTGTTTTGCAATCAATTCTGTATGATTTCCAGATTCAAGCACTTTTCCATCATCCAATACTAAGATTCGATCACTTGATGTAATTGTGCTTAAACGATGTGCAACGATAAATGTTGTTCGACCTTCCAGGACAATTTCAATTGCTCTTTGAATCAATTTTTCTGTTTGTGTATCGACAGAGCTTGTTGCTTCATCCAAAATCAATATGCGTGGATTTGCCAGTAATGCTCTAGCAAAGCTGATAAGTTGTTTCTGACCAACGCTTAAACGTGATCCCCCTTCACCAACTTCTGTTTGGTATCCATCATCAAACTCAACAATAAAGTCATGAGCTTCAATTAATTTTGCTGCTTCATAGACCTTTTCATCAGGAACATTTGGATTCCCATAACGAATGTTTTCCATAATCGTTCCACTAAATAAATGTGGTGATTGAAGGACATATCCTAAATTATCGTGGAGCCATCCTAAGGAACGATCTTTATAATCCTTACCATCAATCAAAATTCTACCTTCCGTAGGTTCATAGAAGCGGCAAATGAGATTTACGATTGTTGATTTACCTGCTCCAGTATGTCCAACAAGGGCGATACTTTGTCCTGCTTTTACATCTAAATTAAAATTACTTAAGACGGTTTCCCCTTTGTTATATTTAAAGGTTACGTTTTCAAATGTCACATCACCGTGTAGCTCTTCCCAATTTTCACGTTTAAACGTAATTGCGTCACCATATTTTTCAATGACTTCTGGAGTATCCCAAATTTCTGGTTCTGTTTCAATTAATCCCATGATTCGTTCTGCGGAAGCTTGGGCTTGTTGCAGTCTAGCTAAAATATTAGCTAACTGCATAACAGGATCAAAGAATTGCCCAATGTAGTTTAAGAATAGATACAGCGTTCCGACACTAATCCCAATTCCTAATAACTCGTTGTAATCTAATGCCATTGTCCCGCCGTAATACATAACGATTGCCGTTGTTACTGAGGCAACAAATAGTATTGATGGGAAGTACAATCCTGCGAACATTGCAGCTCGTACAGAATGACGACGCATTGATGAAGTTAGACGGTCAAAATCTTGATAGTTTTCTTCTTCTAAAACCAATGTTTTTGTAGTTTTCGCTCCAGTAATTCCTTCATTGTATGCTCCGGTAATTTTGGAGTTTTCTTTACGTATCTTACGGTACGCACGTAAAATTTTTGTGCGGAAATAAATACTTAGATATACCAATAATGGTAACATCGCCATTAAAATTAACGCCAACTTCCAATTGATAATAAAGACCACAATTGTGATACCAATCATTGTTAATAGTCCCCAAGATAAATCAATTAATCCCCAAGATAATATTTCACTTAGGCGTCGCGAATCACTTGTCATACGTGCCATAATCCACCCTACAGGAGTTTTATCATAATAACTAAAAGGTAACTCATGTAGTTTTTTAAATGCTTTTTCACGTAAAATAAATGATAGTTTTTGTTGAACTTGTCCAGCATGCATAATAAATGTATACACGAGAAATCCTATCATGAAGATAATCACTATATAGAAAGCGATAAACCATGGTAGTAATTCAAGTGAGCCAGTATTGATAATGTTGTCAATTGCATAACGATTGATCAAAGGATAGATTGTATCAATCGTTGCGAGTGTGACCGCAGCCCCAATCCCAATAAACAGGTGTTTCTTGAGAGGAGCCATGTAAGAAAAGATTTTACGCCAGACGGCAAGATCAAACTTGGAGTCTTTGTATTCTTCTTCATCGAAGTAATTCATTTTAGTTCTCCCCCTTATTTAATTTTTTATAATCGTATTCAACATTTGATTGAATTTGCCATAATTCATTATAGATTCCTTGTTCTTTTAACAAGCTATTATGGGTTCCCATTTCAACGATATGGCCTTTGTCTAATACAATAATTTTATCTGCTTCCATTGCTGTTGTAATACGGTGAGTAATAATAAAGACCGTAGTGTCTTTCCAATGTTGATTTAATGCATTACGAATTTGAATATCTGTTTCGGTGTCTACTGCGCTCAAACTATCGTCAAAAATCAGGACAGGTTTAGCATCTAGTAACATTCTTGCAATTGCAACACGTTGTTTTTGTCCACCTGACAATGTAACACCACGTTCACCAACAATGGTTTCATAACCACTTTCAAATCCTAATACGTCTTCATGTAAGCTAGCGACTGAAGCAGCTTGATATACTTTTTCTTGTGGTGCTTTTTTGTCCATAATACGGATGTTATCATATAGAGTTCTACTATATAAGAATGGCTCTTGCATAATAATTCCGACATGTTGTCGTAAATGTTTTTTATTGATATTTTTGATATCATTATCATCAAACAAAATTTGTCCTTCTTGGTTATCTAGTAAACGAACCATCAAGTTAATCAACGTTGATTTCCCACTACCAGTTTTTCCAACAATCGCAACTGTTTCACCTTTATTGACAGTGAAATTAATATCTTTTAATAATGGTTTGTGATCGTCTTCAAATTGGAATCCAACATTTCTAAATTCCACTTTTCCAATAATCTCTGGTGTGTTTGTAGAATCATTTAAATGTTCCGAGTCTTTCAAGACAATTTCATCTAAACGATCAAGTGCAACACTCGTTTTCCCTAAATCTCCAACAATTCGTCCCAATTGGCGAAGTGGCCATACAATCATTCCAATATACATTAAGAATGTCATAAAGTCTCCGGCAGAGATATCACCATTTGTTGCCATGATGATCCCAAAAACAATTGCCAAAGCATATTGAATAAAGTTGATAAAGTCAGACCCACCCCAGAAAATCGCCATTAATTTAAGCAAATGGAAATCTTTTGCGAGGAAAATTTTTGAATCTTTTTCAAATTTTTCAATTTCATATTGTTCTTTGGCAAATGCTTTAACAACACGAATACCTGTTACACTTTCTTGAAGTGTTGTTGTCATCTTTCCTTCGGCTTCTTCTACTTCTTTAAAGTGTTTTTTAACTTTTAGAAAATAGAGTACAGCAGCAGTAAAAATAAATGGTGTTACGATGGTGCTATAGACTGTCATCATTGGACTAATTCTAATCATTTGGTATATTGCAAACCCGATTAAGAAAACTAGTCGAAAGATTTCAATTAATTGTTCACCGACGAAAACACGATATGTTTCAACATCTGTTGTACAACGTTGAATCAAATCTCCCGTTTCAGCATGCGTATGATACGAGAACGATAAACTTTGCAGTTTACTGTATAATGTGTTTCGCATATTATATGCAACATTCTCTGTAAATAACGCATTGGTAAGTCGTCTTATAAACATAATAACCACACGTATGAATGCAAATAATACGTAGACTAAGCCAACTAAAACAAGTTGTTTTTGAAGTGTATCGGCTAACAACATATTTTGAATAAACATTGGTAATTCTGATTGTTCACCATTTACAACTGTATTTACAACATATTGTAAAAATAGTGGTGTTAATGTGCGAAGATATTGTAGTGCAATTAATAGCGAAACGGCAACAAAATATAGATGCCAGTTTCCCTTCATCCATTTGGTAAATTGATACCATCGATTTACCCGTTTCTTTTTTTGTAGTACTTTGGTACTCATGTTATCACCCCTTGTGATTCGTATTCTTGGTAGTAAGTCTCAAACAGTGTTTCAAGTTCTGTTTCTAATGAAGCGATATCACTGTTTAGTTGTTCCATTTTAAGTTTATCATGATAGTTTTCTTCTTTAAATAATTCTTCTTTCAACAAAGCAATCTTCTCTTCTAAGTTATGAATTCTCATCTCTAATTGTTTGATATCGATTCGAGAAGTTTTCTTTTGATACTGTTCTTTAACTTGGTTTCCTTTTTCTTCTATTTGTCTCGGCTGTTGGAGTTTGAACTGATCATAAGACCCTTCAAAAACGACAGCTTCTTCAGTTGTTAAATATACAATTTTTGTTCCAATTCGATTAATAAAGTAACGATCATGCGATACAAAAATGATTGGACCATTAAATTGATAAAAAACATCTTCAATAATATCTTTTGTTTCAATATCTAAGTGGTTTGTAGGCTCATCGAGAATAAGTAAATCTGGTTTGCTTAACATTAAAAGTAATAATACCAAACGAACTTTTTCCCCACCACTTAAAATATGGATTGGTTTTAATAAATCATCATTATAAAACAGGAATTTCGCAGCGACATCACGCACTTCTTTATTGGTAAACATCGGATAGTAATCATGGATTTCTTCGAATATCGTTTTATTAATATTGAGGGTTTCTTGGTTTTGATCAAAATATCCTACTTTATATTCTCGCAAAAACTCAATTGATCCAGATAGTGGCAGCAATTTATGCTCCATCACTTTTAACAAAGTTGTTTTTCCAGTTCCATTCGGACCAATTATTGCTAACTTATCGTAACCACGCATTGTAAAATTGATGTTCTCTAATAATGGTGTTTCATATCCAATTGCCAGATTTTTTGCTTCTAGAATGATTTCTCTAGTTGTTCTTTTATCTGACAGAGACATATGAACACGTCGTTTTGATAGAGTTGGTTTATCCATCTTTTCCATGCGTTCTATTTTCTTAACACGGTCTTGAGCAATACTTGCTCTTTTGGAGTTATATCTGAAACGATCAACAAAGCTTTGCAGATGCGCAATCTCTTTTTGCTGATGCGCATAATGTTTTAAGAGTAACTCATATCGTTTCATTTTTTCTTCTTGATAATGTTCGTATGTTCCATAATATATCTGCATTGATTTTTGATCAATTTCGACAATTTTACGACAAACTTTATTGATAAAGTATTTATCATGTGTAACTACTAAAATAGCTCCATTATATTTGTTTAGATAATCTTCTAACCATTCAATAATCGAAATGTCTAAATGGTTTGTTGGTTCATCTAATAATAGTAAGTCAGGATTCATTAACAACAATTTGGCAAAGGCTATTCGGGTCTTTTCACCACCACTAAAAGTTGAAATTTCACGACGGTATTCTTCTTTTGTAAAACCAAACTGCGTTAAAATATAGTCGATCTTATAATGATAGTCATATCCCCCTTGAATTTGGAAGTTATGCTCTAATTTTTCGTATTTCAATAATGTTTCTTCATTGTGCGGGTCTTCTTCTAACATTTTCAATGATTTGTGTATCAATTGTTCCAAATAAATGACTTCCTCAAAAACACCAAGCATTTCATCCAACAATGAATGTTCTTTACTTGAAATTACATCTTGTGATAGATATCCAATTTTGGCTTTGGAGTTTTTATGAATTTCTCCAAGTTCAACTGGCAAATCACCAACAATCATTTTTAATAACGTTGATTTTCCAGTTCCATTTTTACCAATTAACGCGATATTATCTTTTGTATTAATATCAAAAGAGATATTTTGAAATAGTGTTTCTCCACTAAATTCTTTTCCTACTTTTGATAAACTCAATATATTCATATTTTATCACCTCGTATTCATAAGTATGAGTATCAAAATGGCATAAAAAAATGTCTTCCATCAAAGATGAAAGACAAAATAAGTATTCCCATTAATTTGGAATGATACCTTCTTATTTGTTAAAGAGTCTTCTCATAAGTGATGGTTGAAAGCATGCCAAAAAAAGCATTATTTCCTTCATACGCTGTTATTACAACTAATTTAATCATTACCATCACCTCTTTTCTATATTTTTTTGGTCCCTACTAAATCCTTTATAAGTTTAGCATATTATATGTTTCTTGTAAATAATTAAAACAAAAAACTTAGATTTGGTCATCTATAACGACATTTTCAGGTGGTGTTAATAAAATCGATGGTTTCTGCATGTTTCGTTTCATTAATTTCATTGCTGAAGCAAAATAGAATCCATCAACAATGCGTTCATCAACAACTACTTTAATATCCATAGCACGTTTACTTGAAACTTCAACATTTTGGTCTAGATCTTGTTCGACAAATTGTTCTCTACTCTTTGTCCCAAAAGCAACAAATACAGAGTTGGTACCAATATTATAAATATGATGAAAAACCGGTCTAATTCCAATACTTCCCAAATCTGTGATAAAAACACTAGAATGAAAAGGACTTAAATTTGTTATAAATCGTGGTAGCCATCCTTTATTATCTAAAACTAAAATGCATTTAACGGCAAAACTTAAAATAAAGTTAGGTAGTTTGGTGATCAACTTAACAAATCCATCTGTGTCGTTGTTAGAATCAACAACTTTATTTGCCTCAATTTCACGATTTACTTTTTCAATAACATCGTAAAGTGTATCTGTTGGTTCAAATATTATTTTAATTGTTGTCTCTTCGGCATGTTCATTCATTTCTTTTTTTACAGCTAATGAAAAAGAAATTTCATTTCGTGCATAAATCTTTTTACCTCGAACAAAACGATTAATTTTTGGACGCTGGGACATTACTCGTACCATTGATGCTATCACAACATGTAAAAATCCAAGACGATATCCTTCTTTTCTTAATTCGCGAATCAGTTCATTTGTTTCATCTAAATAGATACGATCCTCAAAAAAGACTTGAGCATCGTTGCGCTCTTTCATTAAAAAAGGTATTAATCTAAAAAAGGGGTCTATTTTTCGTAGCAAGTAACCGTCTTTGCGATCGCCAAATCTTCTCTTCATGTTATCATCTCCAACGTATATTATATGTTATTATCTGGTAAAAGGAAAGGGTAAATAATTGTTGCGGTTTCCCATAATTTTGCAAACAAATCGGACTAATGAAAAATATAATCAATTATTTCAAATCACTGTTCATCCTTAAGTAGTCCGTTTTTAATTATATCTAAATACCATTTTACTTCTTTGATTGCTTCTTCTTTTGAAAGTTGATCAATCATAGCTTTGTTAATGACACTACGTTTAATATCTTGAATCATGATATACATTTTTACCAATTCTTCTTTTGTCGAAAATTTAATATTTGATAAGTCCATTTTGTTAAGAATTGACATAATATAATCTGTTCTCCGTTTGTTATAATCTTGAACATAGTCTTCATTATTAGAAATGCTTTTTAATACATTCATCATAAATTGATGACGTTTATCGTTTTTATACGCATCATAATCATATTCAAATGAATTAGCAGCAAATTCAAATAGATCACTTGTGTCCTGAGTAAATCTATTTCCCTCGGTGTATATTGTATCAAATAAATCGTCAATTACATAATAATAGAGATCTTCTAAATCTTCAAAATATTGATAGAAACTACCCCTAGGTATTTCTGCATTCGCGATGATATTAGACACACGAGATTTAAATAGTTCATGTTCTGTGAATTCATTTTTAGCAGCTTGAATAATTTTATTTCTTTTTTTCTCAGATAAATTAAAGAATGTATCTTTTGGCATAATAACACCTCCTCATGACAATGCGTCATATATATCTTATGCGACATCTTGTCATAAGTCAATTATAATTTGAAATACTCATTCTTAATTATAATTATAATAATTATGAAAGCGTATTTATATGCGTCATTCAAAGTAATGCTTTGGTGATTTGTTATAATAACCATGAGGTGATTAAATGGAACGAAATAAAGTTGTTATTGTCGGAACTGGTTTTGTCGGGATGTCCTATGCCTATGCTTTGGTGAATCAAGGTACAGTTGAGGAACTCGTTTTAATTGATATTGATTATGAAAAAGCCGTTGGAGAAGCAATGGATTTAAATCACGGTTTATCGTTTGCACCACGTAAAATGACAATTTTTGCTGGTACATACGAAGATTGCAAAGATGCTTCTTTGGTCGTTATCACCGCGGGTGTTAGCCAAAAAGAAGGCGAAAATAGAATTCAACTACTACAAAGAAATGCCGTTATTATTAAATCTGTTGTGAAAAGTATTATGGCTTCTGGTTTTGATGGTATTTTGTTAATTGCATCTAATCCCGTTGATATTATTGCCTATGTCGCTTGGAAAGAATCAGGATTACCACAAAGTCGTGTTATTGGAAGTGGTACCTCACTAGACACAGGACGTTTACGTTATGAAATTTCAAAGAAAGTTCATATCGATTCTCGAAATGTCCATGCCTATATTCTAGGAGAACATGGTGATAGTGAATTTGTAAGTTGGAGCAATGCCCATATTGGAGCAAAACCAATATTGGATGTAATTGATTCTATGGAGGAAATCGCTTTTGAAGATTTAGATAAAATCTATCAACGAGTTCGTGACGCAGCTTATGAAATAATCAAACGTAAAAAGTCAAGCTATTACGGTGTTGGAATGGCACTTGTAAGAATTACATCAGCGATTTTTAATAATGAGAATCGTATCATTCCAATTAGTGTATATCATGATGGATTATACAATTGCGATAAAGATTTGTATATTGGTCTTCCAGCTGTGTTAAATCGTGATGGTGTTCATCATATTGTTTCTTT
>JBFFLJ010000005.1:0-52433 GCA_041554935.1 Candidatus Izemoplasma sp. | reverse complement strand
GCTCCTCATCCATATTAATTGCCGTTTTATCTCTAATAACTTGCAACTCTTCAATAGCTGTTGCAATTGCTTGTTCCAAAAGTATCAATTCAGAATCTACATCAGTGATTGTGTTAGTTGGAATATCAAGTGTTACTTCTTCTAACTTAAAGACTGGATAAATTGCAATACCGGAACTTGCACCAATTCCATTTTTTATCATTTATACTCACCTTCGCTATTCATGTTATTTTACATATTATATATTGTATCAAAGAATACTCATATTATAACATTAAATTATTATAAAAAATCTCCACGGAGTTTTTTATCTTCTTCTAAAATCTTCTTAAGTGTCTTATCATCCGAAATAATTGTGTTTATGTATCCACCTTTTAAAATAGAATATATTGCTTGACGCTTTGTTAGTCCACCAGCCATTAAGATGATTTTATTTTTGCGAATACTTTCGGTTTTTATTCCAATAATATTATCGTTAATAGAATGGTTTATAAAATGTCCATGATTATCAAAGAAGTGTGCACACAAGTATCCTTGTGCACCCAATTCTAATAATTCCTCACGACTTTTAGGATCAACGTGGGCATCCCATATTCTTTGTGGTAGTTGCGAGTTTACAACACCAATACTTGTAACAAGAAAATCACAAGCATCAATCATGTTGAGTGTATTTTTGATAATGGGATTATCTAATAAGATATTTCTTGTTTTAGTGTCGTTGATATAAAGTGGTGAAGGTAACGAGTAAAAACTACCATTCACTTTTTGACTAAACTCATATCCTATACTTAAGAACTCTTGTGATTCATCTGTATATTCAACAGCTCCAAATAATTCGACAATTTTTATGTCTTTTAAATTTTTTGGTTTGAACGCATCAACCATTGCTTTCACCGTACGTCCCCATGACATCCCGATGTTTGATCCATCTTTTAAATGATATTTTAATTCGTTCGCTGCTGCTTTCCCGATTTCTTTAATGGTTTCAGACTCTGTCGATAACGTTTTTACAATAACGACATTTTCAACTCCAAAACGATGTTGAATTTGTTTTGCGACACGGTTAATATCATCACTGTCAAAATTAATTTTTATGTCAACAATATTTAAGTCTCGAGCTTTTTGAAGTAATCTAGAAACTTTTGGACGAGACATAAAAAGTTCTTTTGATATTTCTGTTTGTGTCTTATTCTCCAAATAATACATAACAGCTATTTCAACAAGCAAGTCACGATCTTTTGTATCATTCACTTATCTTCACCCTCTTTGGTTTGCCCATAATATGCATTATCACCATGTTTACGTAGATAATGTTTATCTAATAACGCTTGTGGAACTCGTAGTGCTTGGGAGTTAATACTAATTGTATGATACGCCATCTTGGCAACTTCCTCAAGGACTTTAGAATTATGAACTGCATCCAAAGGTGTTGTTCCCCAAGAAAATGGTCCATGATGACCAACCAATATTCCAGGAATTTGTGAAATGTTGATATTGTGCTTTTCGATTGTTTCAAGAATAACAAGTCCTGTATTTTTTTCATAATCAGATTGAATTTCTAAGTCGTTTAATTCTCTAGTACAAGGTATATCGCCATAGAAATAATCGGCATGTGTTGTTCCATATACTGTGATTGGTGTTTGTGCTTGAGCAAAACTTGTTGCCCATTCACTATGGGTATGAACAACTCCTCTTAGATGAGGGTACTTTCTATATAATTCGAGATGTGTCGGAGTGTCAGAAGATGGACGATACGTTCCTTCAACAACTTCCCCGTCTAAACTTACAACAACCATATCTTCAGCTTTCATTTCTTGGTAATCTAATCCACTAGGTTTTATCACTACTAATTTTGAAATTGGGTCGTATCCTGAAACATTTCCCCAAGTATATATGACAAGCCCTTGTTTTACCAATTCTAGATTCGCAAAGAGAACTTCTTTTTTTAGTTGTTCTAACATTGTCTCACATCCTATTTTGTAGCCATGATTTGGCTTTTTTAATTTCCTGTATACTTTCTTCTTTGGAGTATGTCTTCGTATTATCCGCCCACATCTCAATTAGGAAAGGTTGTTGGTATTGAAGTTGTTTCAATGTATTAAATAACGACTCAAATTGGACAGTTCCTTCACCAAAAGGGACACACTTGAATTCATTTGGTCGAGTGTCTTTCAAATGAATTGCAACGATTTGATCAATACCTAACTCTAGTTCCTTGTTGGGATTGTCTGTCCATTGTGTTAAATTCCCGAGATCAGGATATAGCTTTAAATTCGGAGACTGGATCTGATTTACAAAATGAAGTCCTTTCGTAATCGTTCCTATGAACGGTGTATCCATAATCTCAATGCTTAGCATGATATTGTTTTTCTCTGCGAGTTTTGCACTATAACGCAAGCCTTCAACAAATCTCAAAACTGTATCTTGATTACTCTCTTCATAATAGACATCATATCCAGCGAGTTGAATGTTATTGATGCCTAAATCAACAGCAAAATCAATCGCCTTAGACATTATCTTTTTTGCTTTTCTGACAATTTTTGGATCCGAACTTCCAAAAGGAAATCGACGATGTCCACTCAAACACATAGAAATCATTTTTATATCATATTGTTCTAGTAAGTTGCGTAACTCAAGTCGTTTTTCTTGTGGCCAGTCTAATCGACTCAAGCGTTCGTCACTTTCATCAATACTAATTTCAATAAATTGATAACCTGCTCGTTTTGCGATTAAAATTTTGTCTTCCCAATCAAATTGATTTGGGATTGCTTTCTCATAAATTCCAATCATGTTTGTTTGTAGAGACATAACGCTATCCCCAAATGCGTTGAATTTCTGATTTAAAATCTAAAGCGGCTTGTTCTGGATTTTTTGCATTTCTGATTCCTCTTCCACCAATGACACAGTGAATTGGATAGTCTTTGAACAAATGTAAATCTTCTGCGTTTAATCCCCCTGTAATTGTTACTTTAAATCCCATTTTACAAAGTTGATCAATTTTATCAAAATCATATTGTCCCCATGTTTTTCCAGCTAGTTCTGCATCGCGACTTCGGTGATATACAACTTGATTTATACCCGCATCAAACCACATTTGTGCTTCTGTGTAAGTCCAGTCTCCGTATAATTCAACTTGTACATCTTTTTTTGGAGAATATGTTTCTCCAACTTTTTTCATCGCAATCATTGTATTGATATCTGCACTACATATTGAAGTCATGATATCTGCGCCTGCACCAAAGCATAATTCTGCAAGAGTTTTTCCAGCGTCTGCCCCTTTAATATCATCTAGTAATATTTTATCAGGATAAAGTCCCCTAAGTTTTTTTGTTGCTTTTACTCCTTCTGCTACGTGAAGGATTGTTCCTACTTCAACGACATCAATGATATGTCCGTATTGTTCAACACTTGCGATTGCATCTTCTAGTGTTATGTTGTCAAGTGCTACTTGTAATAATGGTAATGACATGTTCTATTCCTCCTAGTTTAATAAAGCGACTAAAAAAGATTATTTTAGTCGCTTTGTTTTTGAATTTACAGTCCTAATGCAATTGTAACTTTTTCTTTAATTTCTTTGGCACTTAACAAATTTATTAAACCGACTATTTTTGTTGTTTCTGGTACATTTTGGAATTCTTTTGCTAATTGTTGTGGGACTAAAACTAAATCATAACTTTTTGCTTGGCTTTTTGCTTGCCCAACACTTGAATGATCAACGCGATAATCTAGTCCCATTTCTGTTAAAACTTGTTCGATTCGCATTTTGATAATTTGGCTACTTCCCATACCGTTACCACATGCTGCTAAAACTTTTAACATAATATCTCTCCTTTATAATAATGATTTAAATGGCAAATCATCCTCATTCATAAATGCATCTTCGAAACCTCGAGGATGATGATACTGTATTCGCAATCGATCTTGAGGGTAAGTAAATTTACCTCCAACTTCCCAAACAAATGGTGTAAATTTATATTCTAATCGATGTTTTCTCATATTCCATAACACTAAAATTTCATTTGGATCTGCCATAAAGTTTGTCCAAATATCATGATGAATCGGAATTACTACATCAGTATTTAGACTTTCTGCCATACGGAGAATTCCCATCGCTGTCATTTTATCTGTCATTCCTCTTGGGTTTTCACCAAAGCTACCTAATGCAACATCGATTTTATGTTCGTTTCCATGTTTTGCATAATAATTCGAATAGTGAGAATCACCGCTATGATATACATTCCCACCAGGTGTTTTGAATAAATAATTAACTGCTAGTTTATCCATATCCTGAACGATTTTTCCTTTTAGTGTTACTCCTTGTGGAGCAGTTACTAATTCGGTACGATCGAACGATTCCAAAATTACAATTTCAACGTCTTTGATTTTTACTACATCACCAGGTTTCACTGTTTGAAGACGCTCTTCAGGTACTCCCCATTTTCGCCAAAGACTTGTACAAGCTTCTGGACCAATAAATGGTACACCAGGACAATTTTTAACAACTGCTGCTGCAACATTTTCATCAATATGATCACCATGATCATGCGTACTCATTACTGCATCTAATTCCTTAATTGCAAATGGATCAATGACAACAGGTACAGCTCTCAAGTTTGGTTGTAGTAATCTTGCTCCAACTGCTCTAGCATGTTGATGCCAATCATTCATTTCTGCAACTTTTTGTGTGCGTTTACCTGATTTTACCCATAAATCTAATAAGATATTTGTATTATTTTCAGTTTTAAGCCACATTCCAGTGCACCCTAACCACCACAATGCAACACTACCTTTTGCTACTTTTTCATTTTCAATTTCTTCATTTAGCCAAGTTCCCCATTCAGGAAAAGTGCTTAAGATCCATGATTCTCTTGTTATTGTTTCAACTTTACTAGCCATTTTTTCTACCTCCTATTTAAATAATTCTAGTAATTCTTTTGCTGAGGTAGCATTCAATATTTGTTCAACTTTGGCATCATCCCCTAAAATATTTACAAGTGCTTGAATCATCAACAGATGTGTATCAGCACTAACACATGATAATGTTACAAATAATTTTGCTTGATGTTCTGGTTGATCACTAAATGCTACAGCGTTTTGACAAAGCATAACGCTAAATCCTACTTTATTACTTCCTGCTTCTGGTCGTGCATGTGGCATAGCAATATTTGGTGCTATGACGATATATGGTCCATACTCTTTTACAACTTCAATCATTGCCTCAACATACGAAGGCTCTATGTATCCTAGTTCTACTAATTTTTCACTAGAAGTTCTTATTGCATCTTCCCAAGTGTTAAATCCATTTTCTAATCGAATTAATTCCTCAGTTAATGTAAACCCATCAATCATATCTTTCACTCCTAATCTATAGTATAATTGTAATACTTTATTGCACGTTTGTTAAATTAATTTGTCATTATGAACATTTGTTCACTTATTTGATGTTTTGTTCAACCCACTGAGCAAAACCATCATTGTCATTTGTTTCGGTGACTTCATTGGCAAATTGTTTTACAAATTCACTCGCATTACCCATTGCGACGCCAATTCCAGCTGTCTTTAACATTGATATATCATTTTCTTGATCACCAAAAGCTACAATGTTTTGAAGTTTAATATCATAATGATCTGCTAATAACTCTAAAGCATAACCTTTATTTGCTCCAACTGGATTAATATCTAAAAATCCTGATTGGCTCGTGGCGATTGAGAAATGTTTATTTTGTTCGAATACTTCTTTGGTTTGATCAAAACGATCTGCATCGTGATCAATCACCAATATTTTTTGAACTGATAATTTCTTTATTACTTCGATATCTCTGATATCCTCAAACACACTTCTTTGTTCGGGTTGTAATAAATGATTTCTTTGTTCAAAAAAATCTACTCGGTAATTAGGTTTTGAAATTATCTTATCTTTCGTATACACCATATAAGTAATATCGCGTTCTTCACAATAAGAAATGATAAAATGAATATCTTCTTCACTTAGTGCTTTTTCAAATAATCGTTTGTCTTGAAAAGGATGTCCTATAACACTACCGTTATACATAATTATCGGATCTTCCATTTGTAAAACGGAAATATATTCTTTCATCAATTGATCAGGTCTCCCTGTTGCAATGTGAAATTTTATACCTTTTTTTCGTAAATAGTGAATCGCCTCTAGATTTCTTTTTGATATTGTTAAATCATTTTGAAGAAGTGTTCCGTCCATATCTGCGATTATCATTTGAATCATAATATCACCTTTTAAATAGTAAAGCCCAAGACATTTCATCTTGGGATTTACTATAATATTTTATGTTAAAAGTTAAACGTTATCGCGCATTGTAGTAAAGTAAGTTTCTTTGTGTCTTCTGTATTGTAGTTGAGGAATGACTAACATTAAAGGAATCAATAAGATTGGAACAATAATTCCAAGTGCGTCTGTTAACACTGTAGTTCCAGCCCATAAAGTTGCCCAGTCAAACATACCCATCCAACCAACAAGTAATGGTGAGTCAAGTAATACAGTTAATACCCAAGCACTACCGAATACTTGAATCATACCAGCGAATAGCGGAATAATTGCAGCAGCTCTACGTCCACCAGCTTTAGCAGCGAAGATTGCTAAGGTACCGTTATCGAAGAATAATACGATGAATCCAGCAATAATTAGAACTGGAGATTGGAATAAAATCAATGTTCCAATTGCGATCATTTGCCCGATGAAACCAAAGATAAATCCAAACATAACTGCATTTGGTGCAAAACCAAATGTAACAGCACAGTCAACTGCAGGTACAGAACCAGGTAATAATTTATTTGAAATACCTTGGAATGATGCAGTTAATTCACCAACGAACATACGAACACCCATTTGGATAATTGCGATGTATACTGCGAAGTATGCAGTTTGTTCAAATACATAAGTTGAGAAGAAATATTTTGATTGGTCATATGTAAAGTTTGCAGGACCAACAATAATCATGATAATACCAACGAAGAATGTCATAATTAATACATTTGATACAACATTATCATTTAATATAGATAACCACCCTGGGAATTCTAAGTGATCAACTGATTTTTCTTTGTTTCCAATTTTACCAGCGACTTTGTATGCAACCCAAGCTCCAAACATTTGTTGATGCCCAATTGTAAATCCAGCACCATCAGTAACTTCATTTGTAGCTTCGATGATTAAGTTAGAAGCAACTGCCCAATAAGTACCAACTAGTAATCCTGAGACGAATACTAATCCCCATGTAACTTCTAATCCACCAAGACCTTGTAATACCCAATAAAGTGCCCACAACAATACAGCAGATTGTTGGTACATAATATGTCCAGTGATAAATAATGTTCTGATTTTTGTGTATTTTCTTAATGCCACATAAATGATATTAAGAATAAACGCAATAATCATTACATATCCAACATATTGTAATGAGTTAACAGTGTCTAACATTTCAGTCGCACTTGTTTGCCCGTAGTATGGATCGATTACTAATGCAGTGATACCAAATTTTGCAGTAAGTGCAACGATGATTGGTTTGAATACTGCAACTAGTCCACCTGTCCCAACTTGTAAAATTTTGAATCCGACGTAAGTTTTAATAAACCCACTTAATGCTTCGTACCATTTTTTTTGTAGTAGTAAATAACCAATTAATACTACTGTTCCCAATAAAAGTGGTGCTTGCCCTAAGAATTTGTTAATAAATCCTATGAAAAACTCTAAAACAACATCCATTTTGTCTCCTCCATTTTGTATAGCGTGAAAACGCTTTTTTATAGTTGAATTATATCAATATTAGTAAAATTTTGTAAATGTTTTTATAATTTATGAACATTTGTGCAGTCTTTTTGAAATTTATTATATTTAAGATTTTTATAATTAATATTACCTATATCCCTCAATTAAGGCGTATAGTCCTATCCTAAAAAATGTAAAATGAATTCATTATAAATAATAAGTAAATTTTCAATCGAACTCTCTAAATGAGTTTTGATGTTATGTTAAATATTTCAAAGATGTTACGTTCCAATCAAGCTTGTATGTTATAATATAAGCAATCTATTGGAAAGGATTCCCCTATGAAAATCACAGATATAGTATATAGAGAGATTGATGATGTTCGTGACATGCCAAGATTCGATATGGTTAAAATGCCAATTAGAGCAAAGTGGTATCTTCAAGTACTTGCTTGGATTTTAGCTTTTCCTGAAACATTTTCTGTACACTCTAAGATTCGAAAACACAATGTGGATGGTCTGAATGGACCATATATTTTATTATGTAATCATAATAGCTTTTTAGATTTTAAAGTCGCTACTCGAGCAGTCTTCCCCAAAAGATCTTCCTATATCGTAGCGATTGATGGCTTTATTGGGCGGGAAAAGATCATGAGGAATGTCGGATGTTTTATGAAGCGCAAATTTGTAAGTGATACAGCACTTGTAAAACAAATCAGACATAGTCTTACTGTTAATAAATCCATTTGTCAAATATATCCTGAGGCTAGGTATTCATTAGTCGGAACTACTTCTATGTTGCCTGACAGTTTAGGAAAATTAGTGAAGATGATGAAACACCCAGTAGTAACGATCATTTCACATGGTCATCATTTACGTCAGCCAGTTTGGAATTTGAAATATCGTAAACTTAAAACAAGTACTGATTTCACTCAAATCATTTCACAATCAGAGATTGAGACCTTAAGCATTGATGAAATCAATCAAAGAATTAGAGATGCTTTTCAATATGATGACTATGCTTACCAAGTTCAAGAAAATATTAAAATCACCGAATCCTTCCGTGCAGAAAACTTACACAAACCCCTATATATGTGTCCACACTGTAAAACAGAACATCAGATGACGAGTTTAGGAACAAAACTTTGGTGTAAACAATGTAGTGTGGAATACGAAATGGATGAGTTAGGAAGATTATTTAACACAAATGGAGAAACGATTTTCTCCCATATTCCTGACTGGTTTGAATGGCAGCGAGACGAAGTGAGAACACAAATTGTGAATGGTGAATACAATGTTGAATTAGAAGTTGATATTGATATGTTGCCAAACAGTACCGGTTTTTACCGGGTTGGTAAAGGCACTTTGAAACATGATAAAAACGGGTACCATCTCAAAGGAGAAAACCTCTCAATTGAAAAACCACCAATTGCAAACTTCGGAGTACACATTGAATACGATTATTTTGGTAGAGGTGACGGATTAAGCTTTTCAACAAATGAAGATACATTTTACATGTACCCTATCAACCAAGAATATTCTGTTACAAAATTCCATCTAGCAACAGAGGAATTGTATAAACTTGAATTACAAAAGAAATTGTAGGAAAAAAGAGAATTCAATTGAATTCCCTTTTTTTTAAAAACTATCGGACATTGTAAATATAAATTATATGATCTATGGGTGATTTATTTTCGCTACTGCACGTATAAAGGCTCCTTCGGTTGCAATTTTAATTGGAAGGATGAATATTTCAAAATTGGTTTGATCAATTAGCAAATCCAGATTGCATAAATTTTCCACAATCAAAATATCGTTTTCCAAGAACTTTTTATGAATAACTGACGGGAAATAGTCTGGAGAAAAGAAATCTAATCCAATGGCTTTGATCTGTTTCTCAATTAAGAAATCACAGAGTTCCTCTGTAATTACCGGATGATTTTCATAATATTCATTGTTATTAAAAATCTTATCTTGATTCGTATAAATTAAAACAATTTTTTCTGTGAAATTAAGATCATTAAAATCTTGTTTCATAATAATTTGTCGTTGATTTTTAAAGTTCAAAAGAATTCCTTGGCCGATAAACTTTTCGACAGGATATTCATTAATTTTTTTTTGATTTGGAAACATATGGCTAGGTGCATCGATATGTGTTCCAATATGCATAGTTGTTATTATTTGGGTATCGTTGTATTGATCTTTCTCAAGTGTCTTGACTTGTTGAAAAACAATTTTGTCGTCAAATGGGGATACAGAAATATTTTCTGATAATGTATGTGTTAGATCGATATATTTTAACATGTCATGACCCTCCAATTTTTTTAAATGATATTTAATTGTAACCAATAATTTCTTCTAGTTCATTTATAGTAAAGTTGTATTGCTTCAAGATTGTGATGATAAAATGTGTCTTACCTTTGATATATGAATCAATGTCGTGTGGATATTTTTGGGCAAGACTTCTTTTTAAATCACTGTATCTTTTAACGTCTTCAGGATGATTTTCTAAATGTTTTTTTAGAGTAAGATTGTTCTTCAAACTAAGCGATTCTCGATAGCTTACGTAAAGATGATGGGCATAAAAAATGTTTGGCTGTGTCAGTTTAAATACTTCACGATCTTTAATTCCTTGATCACCTTTGTGGATGTAGTTGATTTTTTCTAGAGCATCTTTAACAAGTGTAAACTGATTAAATGAATCAACAATAATTGTTAAATCAATGATTGGTTTTGCAGATAATCCCTGGACACTTGTAGAACCTATATGAACGATAGGAAGTGAGCTATCAATGTGATTAAGCAAATACACTTTCAGTTCTTCGAAATAAAAGTTCCACTTTGGGTTATAATCAGTAACTATGATATGCCTTTTCATAAAACCACCTCACATCTATTATACCATATTGTTTTTTAAAAACATGATTTGGTATAAACTCATTAAAATGATTTTTTTGCAAAGATTTGGGCTGGTATAAATAATTCAATATGATATTATTATTGCGTCTGGAGGAGATTGTATATGAAGCAAAAATTATTTGCGCTCGACATAGACGGAACATTATTTGATCATAAATTCAGAGAAGTTCCAAAGAGTGCTTTAGATACAATTCGTCATTTACGGAGCATGGGCCATATTGTTGGTGCAGCTACGGGAAGAAATGTATCACAATTAGTAAAAGCAATTGATCCAGAAGAACTTGATTTTTGTATTTTATGCAATGGTGGTTATCTTGAAATAGATGGTAAGATGGTTGAAGATATTCAATTTTCCCAAGAGCAAAAAAATTACTTATGTGATTTATTTGATGAACTTGGTTATCAATATGGTATAACAACACATCATCACTTATATGCTAAAGACCCAGACTCTGATGGTGTTCAAAGAATTGTTAAAACGTACTTTGTTCTAACTCCAAAAAAGCATGATGACTTACGAACTTTACCCGTTTATCAATTCACAGTATATGAAGATGAAACCACAAGAGCAAATATCAAACACATTGAAGGAGAATTTCATATTCATTCTCTTGATGGATTTGCTTACGATATCGTTATTCCAGAAATCAATAAAGCACTAATGCTACAAAAGGTTGCTGAATATTTTAATATTGACATGGAAGACACAATCGCTTTTGGAGATTCTGATAATGATACTATGATGTTACAAACAGTTGGTATCGGAGTTGCCATGGAAAATGGTAGTGATAGTGCAAAAAAAAGTGCTGATTTTGTTACATCTGAAACTTACAATGATGGAATATATCAAGGAATAAAAAAATTAGGATACATCAAATAAATATCAATCCTTCGACATCTCTTTGTTGACTCCAATATATATACAGAAAAACCTGAAAATTCAGGTTTTTTTGTTTGGTTGATGTTATTTGTTTTTATGTTGTTTACTTTGATGTTGTTTACTTTGATGTTATTTACTTTGATGTTATTTACTTTGATGTTAAAATAAACTTAGAGAAAGAGATAAATATAAATATATTTTAATACGGTTTTTGCAAGACATTGTGCTGATATAAAATCCTCTCCTTATGATTGATATATAAGGCTTTCCCCTCTTTTAATACTGTATATCGATAAGAAAGGGTTTTCAAATGACTAGCGCTGTGCAAATTACTGTGCAAAGATTTGGTCTTTTATTTCATTCTATCTTAAATTAAACTTATGTTAGTGAGGTGTTTTGTTTGCTGGATTACAAAGATAATTATTTACTGAATCTGTTGATATCGACAGATTACACATTGAATATCAACGATATTCAAAAATTACTTGGAGTGTCCCAGAGGAGTGCTTACTACAGTATTTCGAAGATTAACGATTACCTTGATTCGCAAAACTTACCAAGACTAGAAAGTAAACGTGGTTTAGGAATCATTATTGATCCTGTAGTAAAAGACCAATTGATGGAAACCGTTCAAGAAACTTTGGGTGAGTTATACATCTGTACGGCACATGAGAGAAATGTTTTAGAGATTCTACTTCTATTAAGTAACGAAGAGCATAAGAATATTTCTTATTTCGAAGAATTATTTATGGTCAGTAGAAACACAATTGTCAATGACATCAAAGAAATTCGTAAACTGATAGGTACATATAATTTATCATTGGAGTATGATACATTCCAAGGTTATATTGTTAGTGGGTTACCAATTCGAAAACGAAGTGTAATTTTAAACCTTATCTCAAATTATGATTACTTAATAAAGATTAAAGAATATAACTTATATACAGAACAGGTTGTTAAAGAGGTGTTAGAGTATTTGGTTGTTCTTGAAAAAGAATTGAATATTAAATACGTCCGAACCACATTAGACTACTTATCTGTTTTGATTTCAATCATTAAAGTAAACAACTTGGACCCTGTCACACTGTCTTCTGAAGATTGTAAATTCATAAGTGGTTCAAAAGAATTTGCAGCTGTACAGAAGGTTATTGGTTCATACCTGTCTGAACAAGAACATTATTACTTAGCACTACATCTTCTAGGACTTCGTGTTCACATTTCAGAAGAGTACGAGCTACAAGACGACGATTATGTTACAGAAATTGTCGATTTCTTAATGAATGAGTTCTCAAAGATTACATTAATTTATTTTGATGAGGACAGTGAATTGTTTAATCATTTGTATATTCATATGAAACAGGCAATGTTCCGATTTAAATACGGGATCATCTATCAAAATGAATTAAAAGATCAGATCTTGGAAACATACCCACAAGTATCACAAGTTACAAAAACCATTTGTAATAAGTTGGAAAAGAAAATCGGGTATCCAATTGGAGATGACGATGTTACGTTTATCGCAATGCATTTTGGTGGATTCTTAAAAAGAGAAAAACGCGAT
This sequence comes from Candidatus Izemoplasma sp., assembly GCA_041554935.1. Taxonomy (GTDB): domain Bacteria; phylum Bacillota_I; class Bacilli_A; order Izemoplasmatales; family Izemoplasmataceae; genus Izemoplasma. The sequence goes on along the minus strand of JBFFLJ010000005.1, from coordinate 39,333 downwards.
ATTATCCAAGCAAAAGTTTTACTGGTATGTTTAAACGGAATAGCAACAAGTAAACTATTACGAAAAGAGTTAGAACATTTACTTGGGAATATTGATATTATCGATGCAGTTCGATTAGATGAAGTTGAACATTATAAGGATGAAGTTGATTATATTATCTCGACAATAAAGATTGAAGATAAATCAATCAAGAATAAAACAATTATCGTTAGTCCCATTTTAACTGATAATGACAAAGCTAATATTGTATCATTCATTGGCCTTGCAAATCCAACAAAAAATGAAACAGTTTTAAGTGATAAAATTATCAATGATATTATAGATTACTTACCAAAAGGTAAAATTGAAGAAGTAAGAAAAATCATTTTAGCTCGATTAAGCAGTAAAAAACAACTAATCAATACGAGTGAAGGGAAGAAAATATATATGCTTAAAGAATTAATAACAAGCGAAAATATTCAGTTCGCTACAAAAGTAAATACTTGGCAAGAAGCGATTAGATTAAGCGCAAAACCACTATTGGAATCAGACTATATTGAACCTCGATATGTTGATAAAGTTATTTCAAATGTCTTAGAACTTGGTCCTTACATTGTGATAGCTCCTAACATAGCTATTTCACATGCTAGACCTGAAGATGGTGTTAAGAAATTAGGTATGTCTCTTTTAATCCTTGAAGATGCAATTTACTTCAGTGATAATTTAGATCGTCCTGTTCGTGTTGTGATTACACTAGTTGCGCCAGACAATGAGAAACATTTACTCGCACTCCAACAATTATCTCAACTCCTTATGGAAGACTTAGATAATCTGTTAGTTGCTACTAATAAAGATACCGTACTCGAACTCGTAAGCAAGTATTCCAAATAGGAGGAAGAAAGATATGAAGAAAATTGTATGTATATGTGGAAGTGGACTAGGAAGTAGTTTCTTAGTTGAAATGAATGTAAAAACTGTTTTAAAAGAATTAGGATTTAATGATATTGAAGTTGAACATACAGATTTAGGTAGTGCTTGGCCTGGTATCGCTGACATAATTGTTTGTGGATCAGATTTATATGATAATTTAAAACGCTTTGGAGAAACATTACCACTGGACAACATTATGGATAAGAACGAACTTAAGGAAAAACTAACTGCAGTTTTTCAAACTAAGGGACTTCTTTAAACATAAACAAAATTTAAGAAAAGAGGAGAAAGAATTTTATGGACTTTTTAGCATCATTAGTACAATTTATTTCAGATTTACTTAGTAATCCAAAAATTTTACTTGGAATCATCGTATTCATCGGTTTAGTAGCTCAACGTAAAGCTGCATCTGAAGTTATACGAGGAACATTAAAAGCTGTTCTTGGATTTCTAATCATCGGTCTTGGAGCTGACATCTTAGTCGGTTCACTTAACTACTTTGCACAATTATTTGAATATGCCTTCAATGTACAAGGTGTTGTTCCAAATAATGAAGCAATCGTAAGTTTAGCATTAGTAGATTATGCTACTGCTACAGCAGCAATCATGGTTGTCGGAATGGCAGCGAATATCTTAATCGCTCGTTTCTCAAACCTCAAATTCATTTTCTTAACTGGACATCATACATTATACATGGCTGCATTAATCAGCGTTGTATTAACTGTTGCTGGTCTTGAAGGTGTTGTTTTATACCTAATCGGTGGTATGGCATTAGGTTTAACAATGGTTATCTTCCCAGCAATTGCTCATCCTACTATGAAAAAAATTACTGGTAATGATGAAATTGGATTTGGTCACTTCTCAAGTATTACTTATTGGTTAAGTGGTGAAGTTGGTAAATTAGTTGGTAAAAACTCAAAATCAACTGAAGAAATGAACTTCCCTAAATCATTATCATTCTTAAGAGATTCAAGTGTTTCTATCTCATTAACAATGTTAATTATGTACTTAATCGTTACAATCGTTTCTGGTCCTGCATACGTTGCTGACGTATTAGGCGTAACTGATAACTATCTAATCTTTGCATTCATGCAATCATTAACATTTGCTGGTGGAGTTTACATCGTATTAGCTGGTGTTCGTATGGTTATCTCAGAAATCGTTCCTGCATTCAAAGGTTGGGCAGACAAAATCGTTCCTGGTGCGAAACCTGCATTAGATTGCCCTATCGTATTCCCTTATGCACCTAACGCAGTTTTAATCGGATTCTTAGTATCATTCTTAGGTGGTATTGCTGCAATGGCTGCAATGTTATTATTAAAAGATACAAATGTATTTGGTGGAAACGTAATTTTACCTGGTGTAATTCCTCACTTCTTCGTTGGAGCAACTGCTGGTGTATTCGGTAATGCTACTGGTGGACGTCGTGGAGCTGTTGTTGGTTCATTCATTAATGGTGTTGTTATTTCATTCTTACCATTATTGTTAATGCCTGTATTAGGAGACTTAGGATTTGCTTCTACTACATTTAGTGATGCTGACTTTATCGGTTCAGGAATTGTTTTAGGATTATTCGCTACTTGGGGTAAATGGGCAGTATCTTTACTTGTTGTCGTATTATTCTCATTACCATTCTTACAAGCATTCCTTTCAAAAAACAAAGCTCAATAAATTACTTAAAAGGGGAATTCTATTCCCCTTTTATCTTGTTTATTTCTAACAAATTACATTAAAATTACTCACAATTTATAGATTTAAGGACTAAATCGCAACATCGAAATAGGAACATTAGATATTCAAGACAGAATAGGAGACCTGATATCAATGAAAAATTTTTCAAAACAAATTAGAATTGAACTAATAAATATGCTATTAAAACGCGGATTCGGGCATTTAGGTGGCAGCATGTCAATTGTTGAAACATTAAGTGTGCTATATTCAGGCGTTATGAAAATAGACCCAAGTAATCCAAGTTGGGAAGAGCGAGATTATCTCGTTCTATCAAAAGGTCATGCTGGACCTGCCCTATATTCTACATTGGCTTTAAAAGGATACTTTGATATTTCTTTATTACAAACTTTAAATGATAATGGTACAAGTCTACCAAGTCACTGTGATCGAATTTTAACGCCAGGAATTGATATGACAACCGGATCACTTGGACAAGGAATTAGTGCGGCTGTTGGTATTGCAATGGGTATAAAAATTGAAGATAAACAAAACCGTGTTTATGCCATTATTGGTGATGGTGAAATGAATGAGGGACAATGTTATGAAGCCTTTCAATTTTCTGTTCATAACCATTTAGATAACTTGATTGTTTTCGTTGATGAAAACAAAATACAACTTGATGGCTTTACGAAAGATATCATCAATCCTTTAGATCTTGAAGCAAAAATCAAAGCATTCGGATTCAACACCGTACGTGTTGATGGACATGATGAAGAAGCAATTTTAAATGCAATTAATAATGCTAAAAATGTGAAGGGTGTTCCTAGTTGTATTGTTTTAGATACAATTAAGGGAAAAGGGGCTGAAGGATTTGAAAATCTTGTAAGCAATCACCACGTTCGATTTAGTAACGATCAAAACGTAATTTTACATAAAGCTGTTGCAAAATTAGAGGAGGAATTATCATGAGTGTTACAATCTTGCAAGAACAAATTAATTCTCCTGTAGAATTACGTAGCGTGTACGCTAACACGTTATCTGATATTATTGAAAAAAATAAAAAAGTCATCGCTCTGGAAGCCGACTTAATGGGTGCAATCAAAACAGATTCTGTCCAAAAGAAATTTCCAAATAATTTTATTAACTGTGGAATTATGGAAGCAAACATGGTGGGTGTTGCAAGTGGGTTAAGTCTTCGTGGTTTTACCCCGTATATGCATACATTTGGTCCATTTGCAACAAGACGTTGTTTTGATCAACTATTCTTATCAATTGGATATGCAAAACTCGATTTGAATGTTATTGGTAGTGATGCTGGAGTTTGTGCTGCTCACAACGGAGGAACTCATATGCCATTTGAAGATTTATCATTGGTACGAGCTATCCCTACTGCTGTTGTTATGGAGATGAGTGATGCAGTTATGTTTGAAAATATCTTACATCAAGTAGAATCACTTCATGGATTAAACTATATTCGAATCACTCGTAAAAACATGGCACAACTTTATGAAGAAAATTCAACATTTGAAATTGGAAAAGGAATTGTGCTTAGAGAAGGAACTGATGTCACAATTGTTGCAACAGGAATAATGTTAAATGAAGCTTTACAAGCTCGAGATATTCTTGCTAAAGAAGGAATTAGTGCTGCCGTTATTGATATGTTTACCATCAAACCAATTGATGAATCATTATTAAAAGACTTCGCAGCAAAAACAAAATTGATTGTTACAGCTGAGAACCATAATATAATTGGTGGTTTAGGTAGTGCCGTATTAGAAGCACTCGAAACAAGCCGTGCAAAAGTAGTCCGTGTTGGGGTTAGAGACCGTTTTGGACAAGTTGGGACACAAGAGTACTTACAAGAAGTTTATGGCCTCACAGCCCAAGCAATCGTGACGGCGGTTAAGGAGAATTTAAACTAATGTATGTTATTGATTCTGCAGATGTGCAATTTATTAAAGATATGATAAATGTATATCAAATTCAAGGTGTAACAACAAACCCAACAATTATCTGTAGAGAAAACAAAGCATACTATCCTTTATTAAAAGAAATAGAAAATGCATTAGATGGTCGAGATTTACACATTCAGTTAACAGAAGAATCTTTTGAAAAAATGATTGAAGAAGCACATAATCTATCTAATATAATTACTAAAAACCTACATATAAAAATCCCTGTTTCGAAAGATGGGTTTAAAGCAATCAAGCAACTTAGTAGTGAAGGTTATAGTGTTACAGCAACTGCAGTTTGTACATTTAATCAAGGATTAATGGCTGCGCTGCTTGGGGCAGAATATATTGCTGTATATGTAAATAGAGTTTCTAATACAGGAATCGATGGAAACAATGTTTTGCAAGCTATTAAAAACGAATATATCCAACGCGGTATTACAACAAAAATAATTGGGGCATCTTACAAAAGTGTTTACCAAGTAAGTGATTCCATTCAAAGTGGTGCTGATCAAGTAACTGTTGGGAAAGATCTTTTTGAAGCATTATTTGATTCTGAAGTTACAAACAAAAGTATCACGAATTTTACATCTGATTTTTCAAAACAATATCCGAAGGGAGTGTAGATTCATGGAAAGTAGAACTTATATTATAAAGGACAAAGCCGGATTACACGCAAGACCAGCTTCATTATTATGTAGTGCTGCTGGTAAATTTCAAGGAGATATTGATATTATTTATAACGGGAACCGAAACACATTAAAATCAATTATGATTATTATGTCACTAGGTGTACCACAAGGTGCTGAAATTACTCTTGAAGCTAACGGTGAGGGTGAAGTTGAAATCATCGCTGAGCTTACAAGAATTCTAAAAGAGCACGAATTAATTTAGTTGTTTCTTTCATTAATAAAATACAAATAAAAACACCATCCCACTATATTGTGAGCTGGTGTTTTTTTACTATTTAGTTTTATTAAAGCAGTTCCATATCAATTGCTTTGATCCCTTTGAGTTCTTTTAAGAAAAAATCCATCGCTTTACGTAAATTTTGTTTATGGTATGGATAAGGTTGTGGTTGATTTAAATATATAATTTTACTAATATTTTGCCAATGCTTATATCCAACATTTTTCAAGTCTTTATGCTTATTACTCAAAATCATATAAACAAATTCTCGTCCTTTTAAACGATTATTTTTTCTTTTTTGTGAACCGTAAATTTCTAGTAAATGTTTCAATATGACAGCAGCTCCAACTAAATCGTCAGCATCAAAACACTTTTCCATTAAAATAACATTTACCCTTTTACTCTCATTTTTTTGTAGCTCTGGAGTATTAGCTTTTTTTGTAAAAATACTTTTTATAGATTGAAAAAAATTATTGCTCATAGTGTACTCCTTATGTGTTAGATTTATGTAATACGTTATTTATATAATAGTACTTTTTTGCCTAATAATCAATATAATTTCAAAATATATCATTCATTAAACAGACTCAATTTAAAACTGAAAACATCACCAAAAAAGAACTAATATCCGCTTAGACAAATATTAGTTCTTTTCTTTAGATTATTTTCTTTGTTTAGACGCTGTACTATTTTTGGATACTCAACATATCTTTGTATACAGTATATTCAGCAAATCCAATTGGGAAGTCATCTATTTTCATAACAACCTTATATCCTCTTTTTTTATAAAATCCCAGTGCTTGAAATTCAAAGGTTGTTAGATAAATATTTGTAACACCTCTTTTAACCGCTTCTGATTCCATCATATGCATTAATTTAGAAGCAATTTTTCTGCCACGATATTTTTTATTTACAAAAAGAACATTAATAAACAGGTATTCAAACTGAAGATGTCCATAAATGCCACCAACAAATTGATTATGATCGAGAGCTACAAACTGTAAATCAATTTTTTCAAATGAAAAATCAAAACTTTTTCTAAACTTTTTTATTGCCACTTTTTGTTCCTTTTCAAACGGTGAAATGGGATCGGTGGATGAAATTACTTGATATTCTCCATCAGTTTCAAAATACTTTAATTCTTTATCGACTAAAAAGATATTTTTATTGCCTGATGGCATATCATCTAATTCACCATGGACTTTAAATCCGATTTCTTGAAAATCCAATGACCTTTGTTCCATTACTGTATCAAATTGAATTCCTTCTACATTACCATTATAAAATTTTCTTACGTCATTGAGTAATGCTTTAAGCGAGTCCACATTTTTATAATAAAGACCGTGGATTTTGCACCAGTCTGAGGCTTGTCTTGCATGACAAGCAGCAATAAGTTCACTGCCATCAAAGACATAAAATTCACGTTTATCTTTATCTCTATAACCTGTCTGAGATTTGTTATATGATTTCAAGCCATTTAAAATATCATCATTATACTCAAAATCTAAATCATTGATGTAACTAATGTTTGCCATAATTAATTTCTCCTCCAGATAACAAAACAAGTGTTATCCTATATTCATTATAACACAGAATACAATTCTGTTTAAATGTCTCCAAACAGTAAAGAAAATACGATTTTAAAAAAGAGCGAATAAATCGCTCTTTATTAAAATATTTTTTGTATATTATGTTTGTTTATTAGAAAGACGATTCAATAATGCTTCTTACTTTTGCTGATAAATCAGTTGATGACATATCTTTAAAGTCCTCATAAGGTATTGGATCGTGTATCACGACAGTGATTCTTTTAGGAAGTGGCCATATAATTTTCTTAAAGTTTTGTGGTTTTACAATTGAAATCGGAACAAGAGGGGCTTTACTTTTCAAAGCCACTTTGAATGAGCCTGCTTTAAAATCTAACATTTTTCCTATTTCACGAGATCTTGTTCCTTCTGGAAAGATTACCATTGTTGAGCCTGACTTAATATTTTTGATAACATGAATAATTGACTCTGCACCTTTTCTAGCATCTTCTCTATCTATTAAAACACAACCTAATTTTGGAGTCCATTTACCAATTGATAGTAGATTACCGACAACTAGTTTTTCTAAAAACGCAACAGGATACTTATTTAATTTATACATTAAGACAGGAACATCCATCATTGAAGTATGATTTGCATATATTGAGAAACCAGGATTTTTGGGCAGTTTTTCTTTACCAATAACTTTAATTCTTGTATTAGTATATACCAAAGGCACTGACATAATTTGTTTGGCAAAAAAATGCTTTACCATTGAATTTTGTGGTTGTGTTTTAGCAACCAAAATATACATTACTTCCACATACAAGAAAAACACTCCAACCATTACAATTGTTCCGACAACAAGACTTGCGATAATAATAAATGGATTATTCACGATTCCATCTATTTGATAATCAAATAGGTATACTCCAAGTACTGATACAACAAAATTGATGACTAATAATATTACAGCAAACATATCTTCACCTTATAATCTCTTTCATACATTTTATTATTCTATTACATCAATATTATATTAACCGATATAATTTTTCTTAACATGAATACTTTAATTATACCTTAAAAGATTAGATTTTGAGATGAATATTTTAATGTATTCATACTTCTGTATGTTAAATGACTTTGAAGAGATGTTACCATATAATAAAATGAAATGTTTCAGATAGATAACAATTCATAACTATGGGAAAAAGTACTATAATGATCTATTGAGTAATACATTTAGTAAAGAGTGAAGATGATTATTTGTTTGGTAGATATGATTCATTTCAATTAGATAATCTAAAACACCTTCTTGATTTAATTTTATACGAAACCAAAAAGACGATAATAATTTGATCCATTATCGTCTTTTATATTTAACTTTGTTTTGTATTATCTACATGAGAATATAAACTAAGAATAATCATATGGTAAGATTCTGTATTTTACCCATTCATCGCCTGTTTCAAAGTATATTTGCTGCATGAGGTATTCTTGAAAATCTACTTTTGGAACATATATATATGCGTTCGGAGATGAAGTGACATCGAATACATGGAACTGCACAATCCCAAAGTGAACACTCATAATTTTTGTGACTTCAATTCTTTCAAGATTTGGCATGTTTTTGAAACCAGAATACTCGTGTACTAATGTAGCGTTTAAGATTAATGTTTCTAGGTTATCATTTCCATAAAATGCAGTTTCTTCAATTGTGAATACCCCTTCAGGGACTGTAAAAATAGTATCAGTTTTTCCCATTGGATATAACAACATTTGCCATCCATCGTCACTATACAATACACCATCTATACTATTAAAATATGGGTTACCGATAGCAACATTAATTGCTTGTAGACTTTGGCAGTTTTCTATCGCAGAGTATTCAAAAAAGTGAAGTGATTCCGGAAAATCTAATTCCGCTAGAGAAACTGAATTTTTAAATGCATCCGTTGAAATATTTGTTAATCCTTCATTTAAATTGACTGTTGTTAGTGAATCCATTTCGGCAAATGTAGCTGTAGTTATTATTTGAATACTCGGTGGCAAGGTAATTTCTAAAATTGCATCCGCATCGTAAAATGCGTGATCAAAAATTGTGGTGATGGTATCAGATAATGTGATTGAGTTTAAATTTTTAGCTCCATGGAATGCATGATATCGAATACTAAGTAACCCATCATTACAAGTCACAGTCATTAAATTTTGATTATTATAGAATGCAGAATCTTCAATCCATTCAACTGAGGTTGGCAAGGTATACTCTGTACCTACTTTGTTACTCGGATACTTGTACAATATAGTTTCATCAGCACTAAATAATACTCCATCAATTGTTGTATACCTTGGTGTGTTTCCACTTGTAATCAGCATAATATTTTTGAGAGCATCCAATGCTTGAAAAGATGTTCCTGGTAAAAATTGCAAATCATCTCTGAAGGCAATTGTTTCTAAATACTGATTCTCAATAAATGCAGTATACGCAAGTGACAACACTGTTGGTGGGACCGAATAAGAAGTCTCATTTTTATTTGGAGGATATACAATAAGTTTTGTCATGCTTTCGTTAAATAAGACTCCATCTACAGAAGCGTAATTTAGATTTGCTTCATCTACAGTTATACTGTTAAGTTGATTTGATCCATAAAAAGCGTAATCACTAAGAGTATTAACAGTGCTAGAGATATTCACTTCTTCTAATGTTGAAATCAAACCGAAAGCATAGTTTCCTATAGATTCTACTCCTTCTGATATCGTCACTGTTGTTAATTTAGAGTTTATAAAAGCATTGCTTCCAATAGTTACCAAATTACTAGGGAAGACAATGTCTGTTAACCCAGTATTTCGGAAAGCATAATATCGAATTTCAATTAATGAATCTGGCAAGTCAATATGTTCTAGTGATGTAGCGTTGTCAAACATGCCAACACCAATTGTTTCTAGATTGTCAGGTAATGAAACATCTGTCAATAATGGACAATTACTAATCGCAGAATCTTGTGTTAATTTGAGAGTAGTTGGGAGAGAGATTGATTCTAACAATGGATTATCCGCAAAGGCGTTATATCCAATAATTTTAATGTTTTCAGCTACTTCAATGTGTACTAAATTTGTATTTCGAAACGCATCATCCGCAATTTCATAAACTGGTAATCCTTCAATAGTTGATGGTATTTGAATACTCGACATACTGGAAGTAAATCCATTTATCACAACATACTTGTCAGGTTCCATCCCTTCAATTTGATACTGATATTCCGTATCATCAAATTCATATTCTGGATATACATTAAGATCATCTGTAATATTAGAAAAATCTTCAATCCAGTTTAAAAATTGATATCCTGCTGGAAGTGTTGGTGTAAACTCAATTGCTGTTCCACCATTTACAACTAATTGAGAACTAATAATAACACCATTCACATTATAGAAGTTAACAACATGATACTCAGGTGCGTTGTCACCATCTTGTCCGACAATTAATCCGACATCAACAATTTCAGCATCCGAATATACTATTATCAAATGGCCATCATTATTAATGTAGGCATCTGTAATACCCACACCATCTTCACCAGCAATCGTTTCTAACCACTCTGCATAAGAAAGAGTCATTTCTGATTCTGTTACTGCCATTTCATAAATCCCAACCAACTCAAGATCTAAAGAGTTTCCATAAATACGAAAACTCTTGTGAAGTTCAAATCCTTCATAAGACACAGTGATTTGTTGAAACCCAACTGTTGTAAACATTGAGTCCTCATAAGATAGTATCATTTCCGGAGTTAGCGAAATATCTTCACTTACTCCATTGTCATACACTATGTGAAGCTGATAGTCTGCTAAATTGGATACATCGATTTGGTAATCAAATGTTTCATCTGATAAAAATGAAACAGACTTGATTTGAACATCTTCTTTTTTACAAGACCCTAACCCTATCACTAATAATATTAAAACCAATACCTCAACAATTTTTCTCATAGTCCCTCCTAAAAAATACAAAAGGACAACTAAAAAATTAGTTGTCCTTCAAATGTAAGTCATTCTAAACATAGTATACAGTATATTGGTTTTGATGTAAAGTTAAGGAATGATAACTCGAATCCATTATTTCTTGCATTTTGTGTTTACGATAGCATTGCAAATTGCTTCACTTACAGCTTCATCGAAGATGCCAGGAATAATATAATCATCTCGTAGATCACTTTCAGGAATGACTTGACTAAGAGCAATACATGCGGCAATTTCCATTTCATCATCTACTTGTCTAACTCTAGCTTTTAGTGCACCTTTAAACAATCCTGGGAAGACTAATGCATTATTAATCTGATTTGGAATATTAGATATTCCTGCCCCATATATTCTTGCTCCTCCTTGAAGAGCATCTTCTCGTGAAATTTCAGGAGTTGGATTTGCTAATGCAAATACAACAGCATCTTGATTCATCATATGAATCATCTTTGAGTCAACAACATTTCCAATACTTACACCTATAAAAACATCAGCATTCACAAAGGCATCTTTTAAAAGTCCTGTGACTTTATTAGGATTTGTTTTCATAGCTAATTCTTTTTGAAGACTATTTAATCGTTCATCTGCTTCTTCAATAATTCCAAAACGATCACAGACAATAATATTTTTTGCACCTAGTTTTAATAAGAATGTAGCAATAGATATTCCTGCACTTCCTGCACCGTTCACTACAATTTGAACAGATTCAATATTCTTATTAACAACTTTCAAGGCGTTTATCAAGGCCGCTGAACATGCGATTGCAGTTCCGTGTTGATCATCGTGGAATACAGGAATATCAAGCGTTTTTCGAAGACGCTGTTCCACTTCAAAACAACGTGGTGCGCTGATATCTTCTAAATTTATTCCTCCAAATGAAGGTGCCATATAAGCGATTGTTTTAATTAGTTCTTCGGTGTCTGTTGTATCTAAAACTATCGGGATTGCGTCAATGCCTGCGAAACGTTTGAACAAGGCACACTTGCCTTCCATAACTGGCATTGCTGCTAAAGGTCCGATATTCCCTAACCCAAGAACTGCTGTTCCGTCACTAATAACTGCGACTGTATTTCCTTTACCCGTTAAATTGTATGATTCTTGTGGGAAATCTTTTATTTTTAAACAACTACTTGCCACCCCAGGTGTATAAACAAGTGATAGATCTTTTTTCGTATTGATCTCGTGTTTACATTTTACTTCTGTTTTTCCTTTAAGTTTTTTGTGGAGTTCTAAAGATTCGTCCATTACATTCATCTGTATCACTTCTTTCTGTTATTCTTTAAATAGATATGAAATCACATTTGGAAATCTTTTTTCCCAATCTGTTTCGATATGCTGCGCGTCTTCAAATAATTCAAACTTTATTTTTTCAGGTCCTAATTTTTCTACTAAAAGATTGAATATTTCTTTGTTTGTTTTAATGTATGCCAAACTTTCCTCTTCTTTTTGAGATTCTTTTGTACCCACATCTAAATACATCTTATTCACTTCTGTTATGTTGGCATCCTTTATGATTTTAACCATATCTTTTTGAATAGGGACATACGCATTTGACATCCCTGCAAATAGTGAAAAGTGTTTTGTGTATTTTGTTGCGGCATATGTTGTGCAAACGCCACCAAGAGAAATCCCTAACATACCTGTATGCTTTGGAGAAGTTAGTGTTCGATAAGTTTGATTAATAATTGGTTTTAATTGATGAACAATGAAATCTAAGTAATTGTTTGCTTTGCCCCCGAAAAAACGGCCACTGTTATTATAGTCAACTTGGACCGGTAATAATTCATCATCTCTTGTATGGCATGAAGCGATTCCAACGAGAATGACTTCCGGCAATAAAGGATTGTTTTTATACCCTTCCATGATTCCCCAACTTGTTCCTTGAGAATCTTCAACATCGTTAAATAATATTTGCCCATCATGCATGTATAACACAGGGAACGATTTATCTGACTTATCGTAACTGTCTGGTAATGAAACATATACTTTGACGTCTCTTTCCAATTCTTTTGAATAGATGTTCAATATGCAATATTTTTTCATTTTTATCACCAATTCCTTATAATTATTTTTCTAAATTTGGGTATTCTGTATAAAGTAAAATTAGTTTGAAATCTTAATTATATTATAACATACAAAATTATAAATAGCGTTTAGTTTCAAAGAAAATCACAGATAAAATATCGATTTCTCTATTCTGATTTGTGATATATATGACAAATCGTCATAACTTGTGTATTGAAGAATTGCCATAAACTATATATAATAAGGAATAAGAAATGAGGTGGAGCTTTTGAAAGCTAAATTAAGTAAGTTTTTACAAAATCAAAAAAGTGTTTTGAAATCTATAATCGATGAATTAAGTAAAGATTTCAAATATGTAAGTATCCTTGCTACCGATACAGTTGGTACTAGTTACGGTGTTACTTCAAAAACAAGTAGTGCAAATGATTCCAACTGGAAAGAACGAGGATTTGTGATACGTGTTTATAATGGATTTAATTATAGTGAGTATTCTTTTAATACTCTTAAAGATACTGAATATATTAAAACTCGTATTACTGAAATTGCAAAGAATGATGTTGCTTTGCTTATGAAAAAAGGTATCAAATTAATGGAGTTTCCATTAATTGAGGATGACAATTTGATTCAAGAATATTATAGTGATTTTAAAGTTGATCCATTCACTGTTAGTGCTGAAGAAAAACTAGCGAAAATGAGTGCGTTGGTCCAAATTGGATTGGCAAAAGATGAACGCTTTATTGACTTTAGAGTATCTTTTGAGGAAGTTCAAATTTCAAAATTATTCTTAAGTACAAATAAAGATTTATCACAATCAATTCTTTACACCAATGTTGCTTTGGTATGCATTGGAAAAGATGAAAATGGTGTAAAATATGATTTTATAGGATTTAGCGGACTAGAAGGATTCGAGATTTTTGAGCAAGCTAATTCAAAAATTGATGGTGTAACAAAAAGTGTCCAAGAGTTATTTGGTAGTACTCATATCATTCCTGGTGAATATGAAATCATATGTGATCCTAGTGTATCGGGTTTAATTGCTCATGAAGCATTTGGCCATGGTGTTGAAATGGATATGTTTGTAAAGAACAGAGCAAAAGGTGAAGAGTATATAAATAAAGCTGTTGCAAGTAACATTTGTAACATGCGTGATGGCGCGTTGAGTGAAGTTGAAGTTGGGACCTATCTATTTGATGATGAAGGAACACTTGGAACTGACACGCTTGTTATTGACAATGGTATATTAAAATCAGGTATTAGTGATTTATTGAGTGCATTGAAACTTAACACCATTCCAACTGGAAATGGACGACGTGAAAGTTTTGAAAGAAAAGCATACGCAAGAATGACAAATACATTCTTTGAAGCTGGAAATGAATCACTTGAAGACATGATAAAATCAATCAAAAAAGGTTACATTTTAGAAGGATACTTCAGTGGGATGGAAGACCCTAAAAACTGGGGAATTCAATGCGTAATCGCAAAGGGTAGAGAAGTTATTAACGGTGAATTTACTGGTAATATCGTTAGCCCAGTTACACTAACAGGATACGTTCCTGATTTATTAAAATCAATTGATATGGTCTCAGAGGGTCCTCTTCAAATATCTGGAAATGGAGCTTGTGGAAAAGGCCATAAAGAATGGGTTAAAACTTCTACAGGTGGAACGTACATTAAAGCTATTGGGAGGTTAAGTTAATGAAGAATTTAATAACCTTATTAGATCAAAAATCTAACGTTGACGAATATTTAATTACAGAAACAAAAACTTCTTCAACAGAGTTATTCTTTATCAAAGATGAGCTTCAAATGAATCGTGGTAAAGATGTTGAACATATCACAGTAACTGTGTACCGTAATTTTGAAGAGGATGGTAAAAAATTCAAAGGTTCATCAAAAACAAAACTATCACCAACAATGACACTTGATGAAATGGAAGCATTAATTGATATTGCTGCTCTCGCAGCTTCATTTGTTAAAAATGAGTACTATTCTTTGCAAGTTCCAAGTGATGGTTATGCGCCAAGTATTCCTTCAAAATTTAGTGATGGCGATGTGATTAAGAGCATTAGTGAACTTGTCAAAGATGTATATTCACAGAATCAAGAAACGAGTTCATTCATCAACTCAGTAGAATTCTTTATTGATCGTATAGAAACCCGTTTAATCAATTCTAATGGCGTTGATATTTCACAATCAAATTTCAAAGGTTTAATTGAATTAATCATTGAGGCAACTGGTGAAAAAGAATCAATTGAATTATTTGATATGTTATACTTTAGCGATCATATCTCAGATGATATTAAAGATGCTGTAAAGCAATCACTTAAATTCGCAACATTAAGAGCAAATGCAATTCCAATGCCAAATGTTGAAAATATTCCTGTTATTTTAAATGGAGCTGCAACACAAGAGTTTTGGGATTATTATAAATTCTGTGCTTCAGGAGGCTCTAAATATAATCGTCTTCATGAAAATAATGTTGGTGATAATGTTCAAGGTGATAATGTTCAAGGAAGTAAAGTTACTATTACTTTGGCACCAACTTTACCAAATTCTACAACATCAAGTTACTATGATACAGAAGGTACATTCTTAAAAGAAGTAACGATAATCAAAGATGGTGAAATCAAAGCTATTGTTGCTGGAAAAAGATACAGTGATTATTTAAATATCCCAACCACAGGAGACATTAGAAATACTGTTGTTGAAGGTGGCATTTACTCAGAAGCAGAATTAAAAGATGGACCATATTTAGAACTATTAAAATTCAGCGCATTTCAAATGAATCCAATGACTGGAAACTTTGGTGGTGAGTTCCGTCTTGGTATCTACTTTGATGGGACAACAAAAACACCAGTAACATTAGGTAGTATTGCTGCTGATATTAAAGATGTTCAGGAAAATATGCAGTTATCAAAAGAGTTGGTTAAAGATAATAATTTTATCGGTCCAAAATTCATAAAATTATATGATGTACGAATCGCTGGTAATTGATTCTAAACCATTTATGTATTGTGTCATAAAAATAAAAGAGAAATCAGAAATGATTTCTCTTTTTAATTTAGTAATTCAATAATATTTTCATATATCTTTGCGACAGCTCTTCCTGCTTCACAATCTGTATCTACAATTGTTAATCCTTTATTAATATTAACTGCTACCTGATTATCGTAAGGGATTGTTCCAATCATTGGAAGATCATATTCAGTACAATAATC
The DNA here is from genome assembly GCA_041554935.1 of Candidatus Izemoplasma sp. Classification (GTDB taxonomy): domain Bacteria; phylum Bacillota_I; class Bacilli_A; order Izemoplasmatales; family Izemoplasmataceae; genus Izemoplasma. The sequence continues at coordinate 23,103 of JBFFLJ010000005.1, read as the reverse complement.
AATAATTTTGTTTACAATCCTTCCATCAGTAGTAACTTTATTTATACATACTGCAGTAGGTAATCGCAGTTTACGAGCTGTACTAGCGATTCTGGTCATATCGCTATACCCAGATAGTGTTGGTTCCGTAACCAATAACACTAAGCTGGCTCCACTCATAGAAGCAAGAACAGGACACCCTATTCCTGGAGATCCATCAATAATTTCAAGACTTTCATTTGTATTTTTACCTAAGGCATTTTTTACTTCTGTAACAAGAAGTCCTGAGTTTCCACCACCTGTAGCTAATTTTCCAGTTGAAAATATTACATCTGATTTATATAGTACTAATTCTCCTGAAATATTTGGTTTTAATGATATTGCATCCACAGGACAAACATATTCACAAACAGAACATCCTTCACAGGCAATATCATTAATCTTATAGATACCATCATCTTTATTAATTGCGTCATAACGACACGAGGTAAAACATAATCCACAAGCAATACATTTATGTTGATTAATAACATATTTATCCATTCCATAAAAGTCTGTCGTTTGTGGTACTGTTTCTTGATTCATTAATAAATGAAGATTCGGCGCATCAACGTCACAATCCGCAAATGTATCACAACTTGATAATTTAATAAATGCTGCTGCTACTGTTGTTTTACCAGTCCCACCTTTTCCACTAAGAATTAGTAATTGTTTCATTGTTTGCCTCCTTCATGATTTTTTGAAATATACCATTGAAGATGGTTTGATATTTTATGTCTTCCCAGACAGCAACCAATGCTTCTGAATTCATTTTTCCTAATTCGAAATCATAAAATATTTCTCCCATAATTGGAATATTTTGATTCTCACAATATTCAAGAGACGGGTTGTATCCACCAATCGATTTATTAAGAACTACTCCACAAGGCTTATTCAACGATTTTACTAAATCATATATCATTTCAAGATTATGTGCTCCAAAAATTGTTGGCTCTGCGACTAGCAAACAAAAGTCAGCATTCTGAACACTTTCAACAGCAGCACATGATGTCCCTGGTGCACAATCTACAAAAACCAAATCTTCGTTGTTCTTTAGTTTAGATTCGATTTCTTTGATGATTGGAACTCCAGACTCTTGGCCAATTTCTAACATACCTGTGATGACTTTATTTGTTCCTGATACGCCTTGCAGAATCGTACCAACTTTCTTTGGTACATCTGATATCGCATGTTGTGGGCAAACCAATGCACACCCACCACATGAATGACAAATGTCGTTAAAAATGATTACATTATCTCCGACAAATCCCATGGCATTGAATTTACAAAAATCAACACATTTTCGACAACCATCACATACTAATTTATCTACTACTGGGAAAAAGACTTCAACATCTTCTTCAATAACTTTTTCTGGTTTTAAGAAAAGATGTCCATTTGGTTCTTCAATATCACAATCAACGTAAGTTGATCCTGGTTGGGATGCAGCAATATTGACAGTACAAAATGTCTTACCTGTTCCACCTTTTCCACTAAGCACAGCTATTTTCATTGCTTGTGATGAAATCCTGGATGAGCTTCATTTAAAGTCGCTAGTTTATTGTTTAAACATTTTTCAATATTACTTAAAATATCTCTATCAACACTTTTTTTAACAGACATATTTGCTGCATTAAATAGATCCATCGCATTTTGTCCGCATTGTGGTAGTATCACAATATCTGCGCCCATATCTATAACTTTTTGCGCTGCCTTAATACCTGCTCCGCCTTGTAGTTTCGCTGCAGGGTTAACAGTAATTAATGTTTCATCTTTTTCAGAATCAAAATACATAAAAGATTCTGATCTTCCAAAAGAAGTTCCAATTAAATCTTCATTGTTTACCTTTTCGATTGGTAGTACTATTTTCATTATGCTCCTCTTTTCATACATTATTTGTTATTACTATTATTCATGTTTCTTCTATTTCCTTGCCCTCTGCCATTCCCTTGTCCTAATCCTCTTTCCTGTCTTGGTCCCTTACCATGACCATTACAACCAAGTCGGCCACAATATGGACTATCACCATTACATAAAACGACATCTCCACCTTTGATTACTAACCATTTGCTTAAGACAATTGCACTGGCAATTTTTTTTCTTGCCTCACTATATATGCTTTGAACCGTTGTACGAGCAATATTCATTTGCGATGCACATTCCTCTTGTGTTAAGTTTTCCAAATCAATCAAACGAATTGTTTCGTACTCGTCTACACTAATGATAATAATATTGTCAGTATTGTACTCAATATCTTTAGGTCCGAATGCACCCTTGTCTGGCAAACTACAAACAGTTCTCATTTTTCTCGGTCTTGGCATTTTGAATCCTCCATATTTATTATTTTTTTTCAATTTCTTCTAAACGACTTTTTAATCTAGCAACTTCATCTTCAAGTGTCTCAGTGCTATCAGTGCGATAAACTTGATTGCGACGATTTCCTCTTCCCATTCCAAGTCCACGGCCAGGTCTCGTAGTTGTTACTTCTCCGTTATTACAAGTTCCTAACCCTCTTCCAGTCATAGGTCCTTGTCCCATTGGTCCGTTATTATTTCTTCCAGGCATATTTTCACCTCCATATATAGTTTATGACATATGTCAATTACAATTTTAGTATACATTATTTATGACATATGTCAATAAATATCGCGTTTTTTTATCTGTGTTACATATATTGAACTGATCTGTTTCTTTTAATATTAAAATACAAATATTCTTTTATAACATTATTGTGTTTTGTAACATATGTTACAGTATAATTATGGGATTATTTGTATAATACGGGTGGATTTATAAATAATACTGAAATGAGGAAAATCATATGAAACTTTTTATAAAAATTATTTGCACATTTGCATTGGTGTTAATCCTTGCAGGGTGCAGACAAGAAACCGATCAAGTTACACTAAATATCATGATTCCGCTTGGGTCACCAGCCCTTGCACAAACCTATATGGAAAGTACTTTGCCTTCACTCGGAGAAAATGTTGATTATAGTATCGATATTGTCTCTGGAACCGATCCTTTGGTTGCTGCATTTGGAAGTGAGTCACATAATATTATTTATGCGCCTACAAATTTAGGAGCAAAGCTGATATCTACTGGAGTTGATTATTCTTATGCTGGAACAGTGGTTTGGGGAAATTATTATTTTGCAACTGGAGCCGATATTGATTTTACCATCGCTAACTTAGAAGGTAGAGAAATTGTTCTATTCGCAGAAAATTCTACACCCGATATTATTGCTCAAACAATTTTGAATTCTTACAACTTTACAACACCACCAACAATTTCATTTGTTGATAGTGCTGGTACTGCGTTAGCAACACTTGTTGCTGAACCAACAAAGATTGTTATGCTTGCTGAACCAGTTTTAAGCGTTGCTTCGCTTCCTTCAAATGTTCCAAACATTAAAATCATTGATCTTCAAGATGAATGGGAAACTTTAACCGGAGATAGTTCGTTTCCACAAGCCGGAATATTTGTTCATAATGATTTGGATATTGATGTTATTCATACTTACTTAACTGAAGTTGAAAACGCAGTTGCGATGGCAAATTCAGAACCAGCAACTGTTGCACAAATGGCTGTTGATTTAGATTATGGATTTCCGTTACCAGTTTTAACTGGTGCAATACCACGAAGCCATTTATATTTTGAGAACGCACAAGATTCAAGGGATGCTATGGAAACATATTTTAATTATATTATTAATTTCAATTCTGCTTTAATTGGTGGAGCATTACCTGAAGATAGTTTCTACATCGAATAATGACACAACTGAAAAAGAAATCTTTATTAACTAGCACTTCCCTATCAACACTATCTATTTTTGTCGTTCTAATCATTTGGCAACTATATTCAATTCAAGTTAGTAATCCGTTTTTAATGCCTTCGCCTATCGTTGTATTTCAAGATCTAATTGTCTTGTTAAGTGATGGTCATACATACTACATTATTTTTGTCACACTTTCAAGACTAATTATTTCAGTTATGGCTGCATCCATATTAGCGTTGTTCCTTGGAATACTGGCAGGAATATTTCATCAAGTTGAATCATTTTTAAAACCAATTGTCGTAACATTGCGAACAATGCCGATTGTTTCTGTCGTAGTTGTTGTTCTAATCTTATTTGGCAATACATTTAGTTTATACCTAATATCATTTTTATTATTGTTTCCAATCATCTATCAAGCGGAATTAGAAGGGATTAAAAATATTCCAAGAGACCTACTTGATGTTCTTAGTTTGGAATGTAATAAGTATCCTGTCATGGTTGTAAAAATGGTTTATCTGCCACTTGCTTTACCTTATTTTAAAACAGGTATGTTGCAATCGGCCGGAGTTGCAATTAAAGTATTAGTTGTCGCAGAGTATTTATCACAAACCCAAATATCAATTGGTAGAGAATTATATTTTAATCGTATTAATTTAGAATATGCTAATGTCTTTGCGTGGACAATTATCTTAATTATCATTGTCTTAGTTTTGGAATACATTATTCAAAAATATATTAATGCTATTCAAAAGTAATCTCTAGACTCTCTTTATAAAGAAAAGAACTCTATCCTTAAAAATTGGATAGAGTTCTTTTCTATAAATCTATTTTGATAATTTTTTAAAAAATTTTATGTATGAAAAATATGTCCAAACTGATATTGAAAGCAAAGATAGTATATAGTAATTCAACCCTGGATCGATAGTGAATTTACCAATCCAAAAGGATGGAATAAAAGCGAAATAGTACTGAACATCTGTTGTTACAAGGAAAGGAATAAAAATGCCAATCATTATCAATCCCGATAGTTTTGCAAGTGCTAAGCCTTCAATCTTGTTTTTTGAATAGGAGAATACAATCAGTGTGCTAATCAAACTCAATAAACATGTTACAAAGCAAATTGATATCACCATCAAGAAACTCCAAGAGGTGAGAGAAAATATGATAACAATGAATATTGAAACAAGATAGGAAAGCATTAAAGGAAGAACTAATCTTGAAGCAAGGTAACCGTTTTTCCCAAGAGGTGTGACAGACAAATGATTAATTAAGTTTGAGTCATACTCATCAAGCATTGTCATCGAAGAGGAGAAACTGATTAGGAACGGGGCTAATGTCGCAAGTAATAAATCAAATAATAAATAGTATTCTTTCAAAATTTGATTTGTTTCATAATATCGTGTTATTTGTAATTCTACAAAGGGAATCACAAATTTGAATACAGTTCCTATAAGAAAGGGGGCAATCATAATCATGATCAACATTCCGTCTTTTGTTAATTGAGTCATATAGACTTTAAATGATTTTGATATAGCATTCACTGAATACCACCACTTTCATTTGTAAATTTATTTTTCACAATTTTAATTGCCAGTATGAAAACAAAAATAATCCAAAGGAATAATGAGATAAAAGCAATGAATGTGTTTCCACCGTTTACAATTAATTCACTAATTGCAATTCCAGGATGAATAAGGTACCAAATAGAGTCAAGAGCGATGATATATGCTACTCCTGGAAGAATGACAAGAATCATTGTTGGGACTATTGACAAAATAAATTGATTCATTGAATTTGTTTTAAAAGCAATGATTAATCCGATGGCTGAAAATAACAATGATCCTAAAAATATCCCAATGATGTATGATAAGTAGTTATCTATAGTCTGTGTAAATAACCCGATTAACAATCCAACAATGGTTGCTAGGACGGAAACCGAAAGTAGTTTTGATAGTAAATATTCCATTGGTGAGACTGGAGAAATATATAGTGAATATATCGTTTGTTCCGAAATTTCAAAGTGAATGATTGCGCCCATACAAATCAATCCAAATGCGGTTGGGTCTGTAAAAACCAAAATCGAACTTGCTGTTCCCATAATAGAAAGTGGTAATATCTTTATAATTACAATGTACAGAAAACTAAAAATTGAAAACAAAAAATAGAACCCATATTTGTATTGAAAACGAATATCCCCTTTAATTAAATTTAGTAATCTCATTGAAGTGTTTTTCCAGTGATTTCGATAAAGATATCATTTAAGTTGGGTTCACTACTGTGTATTGACATTACCTTGTTATCTTTTATTGCATCTTGAAGTTCAAAATCTGTACTTGTTTCAGAGAGTCTACTGATGGATTTCTTTTGTGATTTTCCATTCAAATAAGTATATTCAATCTTTGCTGCTCCTCGCGACATTATCAAATTTTGCGGTGTATCAATTACTTTGATTTCACCGCCTACGATAAATGCAACACGATCGCATAATTCTGTAGCATCATGCATGTTGTGTGTTGTTAGTATGATTGTTTTCCCTTTGGCTTTTTCTGCCAAAATAATTTCTTTCATCATTTTAGCATTTGTTGGATCAAGTCCACTAGTTGGTTCATCTAAGAATAACAATTGTGGGTTATGAATTAGTGCTTTAATAAAATTAAGTCTTGATTTCATTCCTTTTGAAAATTCACAAACCTGTTTTTTTGCATCAAACTGGAGACCAACACTTTTTAATAAATCATCAATGTTTGAAGTTTCTTTATACAATGAACCAAAAAAACGAAGATTATCTTCGGCGCTCATTTTTCCATACAAGCTTGGAAATTCAAAATCAACTCCAATATTTTCATAGAACACTGTTCTTGCATTTTTCACTTCTGTATTATTGACTACTACACTTCCAGAATAATTTGATAATACGCCGGTAAGAATCTTTTGCAAAGTACTTTTCCCTGCTCCAGAAGGACCAAGAAACCCGAAAATCTCTCCCTTTTGAACTTCAAAATTGATATCTTGCATATATGGTTTTTTTGAATAACTAAATGATAAATTTTTAACTGTAATCATAATCTGCTCTCCTCAAAAATTTGATATACAATACCCTTAATAGAAAACTTTAAAGCTTCATCAAAATACTTTATTCCAATTTCTTTCTTATGTAAAACAGAAGACATAACAAGTCTCAATGCTGTACTATAGAGTTCGGTTAATGCTTTATTCACGTTGGGGATATAAGTTAGTATTTTGTCCATACTGATATCATCACCTTCAATATGCTGATGGAATACTTCTGGTGGTAATTGGCTCAATGTCAATTCCAAGTCCCCGTTTGACATAAATGACATGAGAAATGTTGAATCCATTTTTTTATATACTTCAAAGATTAAATCAGTGACTTTTGATGGTGTAAGATCATCTTTTATCTCAACAAATTTTGAGATGAATTGTTGTTGCAACTCATCATGCTTGTTTTGAAAGACTTCATAGAGTAACATTGCTTTTGAGGGATAGAATAAATAGAATGTTCCTTTGGGTATATTGACAGTCTTAACAAGACTATCAACTGTTGTTTTCTTAAACCCATATTTTAACAAACTTTTCTCTGCAGCTATTTGTAGTTTCTTTTTAATGTTGATTCTTTCTATTTCAGTTAATGCAACTGGCATAATTCTTGCCTCCTGTGACTAAAAGTATAAATATAGTCACAGTATATATTAAAAAACTTACCATGTCAACATTAATCTTCCATTATTATTTTCTTATATGTCCAAGTGGAATAATGCTATCTATTGCCAGATATTTAATCTACTTAGTAAATAATTGTACTCTTCGTTATCTGTATTATTTCTTAAAGATTATACACAAAATTTACAACGAAATTTTATATACCAAAACTATTTAGTTTGATTATATAACTTGTTTTGTAAATATGGTAATGATATTATTAAAGAAGATATTTGGTTATGCAAAGAAAGAATTAACATACTATTTTAGGAGGATTTAAATATGATTTCAGCATCTTATGTAACGATTACAAAAAACGATTTAACATCAAACCATATTCATTATAAAACAGATGACGCAACAAAACTGGCTGTGTTTTTCCCTGGTGGAGGTAATTCGTGTGATCGTCCTGTTTTTACATTTTTAAGAAAATATTTTTTAGATCACCAAACAGATGTATTATGCATATCGTACTCCAATATATATTTAAAAGAAGATGAAGAAGCTGTGTTAGTTGAGAAAATAACATCAGCACTTAGTGAAGCAATCTTAAGTGTTCACCAAAATAAAAATTACGAAAAAATGTTTTATATTTGTGAAAGTTTTGGGAATATTGTATCAAATGAAATTAAAATGGCTTACCCGGATTTAAATGCTAAAAGCGCATATATGTCACCAACAATTGATGGTTTAGAATATATCTCAAAATTCCCCGGTTTGATAATTTCTGGTACAAAAGATGACTACTTAAATGAAACAACGATTAACGAACTAAAATCAAGACCAAAAGATAACTTGCTGTTAATTGAAGGTGCTGCACATTCTTTGATGGTTGATGATGTTTTTGAATCAATTGATATCGTTAAAATTGTAGTGAAACAAATTATTGAATACTTAGCATGATATTAAACTAATATATAAAAATGACGTGTAGAAATTACACGTCATTTTTTTAAAATACTACAAATTCTCCAACTGTAACAGTATTCTTTCCGTTATTCTTTGAAACATACATAAGTCTGTCTGCTTCTTTAATAAACAATTCACTTTTAGATCTAATGTCTCCTGTTGTATAGAGACATCCTATCGAAAGTGATAATTTGTCTTCAAAGTCATTAAGTCCTAAATTCATGATGCACTTATTAATGGCAGTGCAATATTCTTCAATGTTAGATTTACTTGCTTCAAATGCTAGAATAAAGAATTCATCGCCACCGACACGGTATACTTTAAAATTCTCGTTTGCTAAGTTATTCAAATTTTTAGATAATCTTACTAAAACTTCATCCCCCGTATCGTGTCCATAAACATCGTTATGCTTTTTAAAATTATCAATATCAAAATAGAACCCGATAATCGGTACATTGTCTCCTCTAATCTCGAAATGATAATTCAATGCGTATCGATTAAACAGTTTGGTTAAGGCATCTTTATGAGTCTTCTCATATAACATTTCTTCGTTTATCAAATACTTTGTAACATCTGTGATATAACAAGAAGCTAATATCGGCTTTTTGTTGTCAGAGGATAAAGTACTGTACAAATGAAATCTAACCCAAAATCTCTGATGTTTTATAATAAGTGGAATCGTTATATTTGCTTCGTGTTCCATATTTCTAATGATGTTCAGATTTGTTGTCTTATATCGTTCCTTCCCAGCGACTTCTCCATATTTGCTGTTAAGATCAAATGACTGCTCTACATAATCAAATGTAAAGCAATCACCATCTTCAAATAAATCAAATGGTGACTTCCCATGTATCTTACTAAAGGTGATATTCTTATTCGTATACTCAACATAATAGACAGCACGATCGTTTCTAGCTAATACAATTTCATGTAATAAATCTACATGATACTTATCAAGCAAAACTCTTTCGGCCTTTTTGTACAAGTTCATAGATGTCCCTCCAAAATTTAAATCTTAAATACTTCAGCTAGATCAATACGTAATCATGCAATTAATTTCAATTTACGAAACCGTTTTCTTAAGTATAATATTTTTTGGTGTTTTTTGCAATAATATTTATATTGGTGTAAATTATAAGCGGATTAAATACATCTTTCATCGTAAAATTTGAACCAATCGATTATGAATATCTATCAAGAAATATTTTGATTCAGGAAACAATCAACGACTCAAGAATAGATTACATTTAAGAAAAATAATTTAATTATTACGTGTGAAAAAAGCACAAAAAAAATAATCAATTAATGACTATTTCTTCTTTTTTGATTTGTTAATAATTTTCTGAGTTGCGTGCCAACCTGTTAACATTGCGATTGGAACACCTGCCGGAGCATAAGCCCATTGGCTTGCTTGGTAGATATCTGAAAACGGAGTTAAAACTGTTTTTGAAAGATCCTTTAACTTATTGAAGACAGGTGCTTTTGTTTCAAAAGACCAACCAACAATAGCGCCTTGTGAATTTCCAGTTATTTTGCTTAACGTCAAAGGAGTCGAAGATTGTTTAAAGATAATATCTTCTTTTACTCCTTGGAAGATTGAATCAGAAAATAGTTTGATAATCTGTTCTTCCATAGTTTCTTTAAACTCAGGAAGCCAACCCTTTTCTTCTACTTTTTTTGCAACTTCATAATCAAAAAGACAACTTATCATAATGCCAGTTTGATTATCTGGAGCTAAGGCAGAATCTCGTAATGCCGGGATCGAAACTTCATATGTGTTTAAATTACAAAAAGTTTTTGCCCACTGCATCAGTTCTTTTTTTGATAATGTATCAAAGTTATCAAGTAGTGTTTGTTTAACTGTTGTACTTATTTCTCCCAAACCTACTTTAGATGGTGTGTAAAACATATGTTCGCCACTAATCTCTTTAAAATATGATGTCGGACGGTTAACACCTAAAAATAATATATATACAGATTCAGCTGCTTTTGCAGATTGGATTTTATCATTTTGCAATTTTAATTTACCTTCAACTTTTTTCTGTAGCCCATTTGAATTTATTTGTCGGTACATTGTCTTCAAATCTGCTGCCCAGATCAAATGATCATACTCATAGCTGTTTCCATGTGAATCAACGACTCTCTTTTCAGCAGGGATAACTTCTTCTACAGATGTCTTATATTGTATCTTACCACCTTCTGCCAATATCTTCTCTTGGAGAAGAGAAGGCAATGTCATCGTCCCTTTTTTTGGATAAAAGTAATCCATATAAACATGAAAATATCCTAATGCAAAATAGGTTGGAGTTTCTCTGAAGAAATACTGTGTGAGGATATTAATTAAAGATTGATTTCCTGTTTTACTTCTTAAGAATTCTTCCATAGGCATATTATACTTATTAAATTGTCTTAACGAAAATAGGAGTCTAAAAGACCAAGGAAGTAGTTTTCCGAAAAGCACTTTTTTATCACTTACATAGTCCACAAAATACGGATTATCAAATTCGTACAAGACTGCTGTATGTTTTGATAACTTGCGAATGATAGAAATAATTTCTTTTATCTCATCCTCGTTTTCAGGATAAAGATTGATTAACATCTTTTCATACTCTTTGATTGAATCTAGCTTTTCAACACGAAAGGATTGATCTTCAACACCAATTGTGATTGTGTTTGGTAAGACTTCCCATTCTATGTCCAAATCTTTCAAAATTGGTCTTACCATGCCAGAATTAACAAAAGCTCTTGGTCCAGCATCAAAAGAGAACCCTTTGTTCTCAAATGTATAAACTAATCCACCCGTTCTAGTGTTCTTTTCCAACAATAGAACATCAAAATATTCTCTACTTAAATATGCTGCTGCTGTCAGACCTGCCATACCAGATCCTACAATTACAACTTTTTCCTTTTTATTCACCATGTATACCACCTAGTTCTAAACTTACTTCCCATAATTTTTCAGCCTCTTCTAAATCCAATGCTGGAGGTGCTGGTTCTTCTTCTGTCGTAAGGTTGAAGAACTTCCCACTAATATCCTTTACATCTTTTGAAACTCCTAGATAATACAATGCTTCTGAAGCAATTTCTACTGGTCTTGCATTTCTATCTATAAAATTTCTTTTATAGAACTTATATAGTTTACCGTTGTTTGTACCACTGTTTGTTTTTATATTTCCAGGATGCATTGCATTGATTGTGACATTTGTGTTTGCAAAATCCTGATTTAGTTTTAGCATTGATAATAATTGTGCCAATTTTGCAGCACCATAACTTTTCAATCCTGAATAAGAACGTTTGTCCCATAAAAGATCATTTAAACGTAAGCCCCATGCTGCAAAACGATGAGCTTCTGAATTAACAAAAATGATGCGTCCTTTGTTTTGTTGTATCAATTTACTCTTTATATAATGATTTAAAATAAAAGTACTTAAGTAATTCGTTTGGAAAACCTGTTCAAGTCCATCTTCTGTGATGGTTTTTTGAGTGACATAGGTTCCCGCATTATGGATAAAGACATCAATGTCTCGTTCTAATGCAGCAAGTTCTTTTCCAACTTTGTGAATGTCACTTAGTTTTGTGAAATCTGCCAGCATATAGGTGCAATTAACTGAGTAGTCTGTTTTGAGCATATCACACAAGGCTTCAGACTTTTCCTTGCTTCGATTCACACTCAATATATCAGACCCTTGAGAAGCGTATTTCCTCGCAGTTTCATATCCAATTCCAGAAGTAGCCCCAGTTATAATAACGAGGCGATTCTCAAATCGTTCAGTACATATTGCTGGATCCTTCTTTTGGTTTTTAAGCATCGTAAAAATCTTAGACCACTTATATTGTTTGACATATTTATTCATGATATCTACCTCGCCTACTTAGTATAAGGACATGCTAGAGACAACCTCGTTACATAGAATCATTGTTTAATAATTGAGATAATTATATCATATTCTACTCATAAATACTATCTTATAGCCTTTTTTAAAATGCATTATTCGTTCTTGTTGAATACTTATAAAGATGTAGATATAAATATATGTGTCCTGAAGATTTCCTTGATAATTATATTGGTTTTATTTATAATCAAAATATGGAGTTGTTTTATTGCTTCACAAAAAATAGATAGGATGAATTTAAAATGAAGAAAATTGTTTTATATTTTGCTCTCACATATTTGTGGGCATGGATTATTTGGATTCCTTTTGTATTACCATATTTTGGAGTTTATGAAATGACTGAAACGTTAGAAGGACTTTTGATGGTGGCCGTTATGTTGGGCGCTTTCGGACCTTTAGTAGCGGCATTGATCTTAACGTACAAAGATGGTGGCAAAAAAGCGATTAAGCAGTTTTTCAAAAAATGTCTTAACTTTAAGATTGCACCTGTTTTTTACGTTATTGCAATAATCACTGCATTAGCCATTACTGCATTTGCACATTACTTTACAAACCTACTTGGTATTGATAATCTACCGAATACATTATTACCTGAAGATATTACAATACCTATTTATGTTCTTGTTCTACCATATCTATTAATGTTATTCATTTTAGGAGGAGGACAAGAAGAATTTGGATGGAGAGGATATATTCAGGACCCCCTTCAAGATAAGATTGGAATAATTAAGGCAAGTCTTCTTATAGGTTTCTTATGGGGATTTTGGCATGCACCTTTATGGCTGATTCCTGGAGAAGGACACTCTTACTATTCTCTTGCTGCATTCTTACTTTATACAACAAGTTGGTCTTTAATCATTGGAATCATCTATAATTTAAGTGGTAAAAAAATGGTAATTGCTTGGATTTTACATGCAGTAAGTAATTTATCTGTTCCTCTATTTCCCGTTCTATTTTTAGAAGACGTTCCTCAACCAGGCTACTGGGTATGGGCAATATCAAATACTGTTGTTGCTCTGATATTAGGAATATGGTTTTATAATAGACAGAAGAAAACACTTAGTATTACATAATTTTTATTAAAAGTTTAAAAAGCACTAATATCAAATCAAAAAGTAAAATGCTAGTAGACACTTAAATGACATGTGTCTACTAGCTTTTTATATATACTTAAGAAAAGTAGTAATCGAGCTATATCGAGATCAAAAGATAACAACAAAACTTATCTGTAAACAAAGTCAACTTATGAGGAGAATGAGAAGATTTATCTCTATTATCAACTTAGAGTAAGAAATGAAACATTAATGGATGCTTGTAACGATGTTGACATATGGATATATCATACAATTTAAACAAGTGTTTTATTGATACATCGAATAACCCTGAGTCAATATAATATTTGGCCTATGCAAGAATTAGTATTGATACCTTTAAGAATATGATATAATTTTAAAGGGAGTTGATAAATATGAGTAAAATACTTTTTAAAACTATGAGATGCATTGTAAGAGAATTCAATATTGATGACATTGAGTTATTGATGGAATATAGAAATAACTTAGAGTGGATGGCTCATCAAGGATTTAAAAATAAGACAAAAGAAGAATACATAGAAGCTTTATTAGTTCCTTTTAATATTGATCAAGGAACACAAATTGCTTTCAGCAATATCGAAGATGATACACTCTATGGCGATTTGTATCTTCATAAAGTAAATAATGAAATAAGTATTGGGTATACTATAAACCCGAAATACGCTAGACTTGGTTTAACGTTCGAAGTGTTAACTGGCTTGATTGAGTATCTCAAGAAACGATACCCTTCTAACTCAATCATTGCCGATTTAGATAAAGACAATACTTCCTCTGAAAAACTACTCCTAAAACTAGGATTTAGTTTTGTGAAGAAGGATGATGAAACGCTATATTATAAATTAGATTAATCTTCATCTAAAGTCATAATATATATGATAACATTTGTGGCATAATAATCGTTTTAAGAGGTGATGCGAGTGAATACCATTGAAATTGGGAAATATATAAAAGCAAAAAGAGTTGAGAAACATTTGACGCAAAAAGATATAGCAAATTTAATGCATATTTCATTTCAAGCAGTATCGAAATGGGAAACAGGTTCTACCTTACCCGACACTAGTTTGTTACTCCAATTAAGTGATGTTCTTGAAGTTACAGTTGATCAAATTTTGAGTGCAGGAGAATTTAGAACATCAATACATAAAAAAATCAACGTAGAAGAAGTATCGGAAACACTTAAATCAATACCTAGAATGAAAGATGTTTTAGGGTCAAACAACATGTTCTACAACGCAATGATGAATGGCGTAAATGAAATCTTTAAAGAAAACTTTTCAGACGTTATCAACAGTAAGCGTGGTGCGGAAGAGATTTTGGCGAAATCTATTGTTCAACTCATCTCAGAGGGATACTATATAACAAAAGAGGATATTGAATCTAATTTTAAATCTGATGATATCAAAGAAGCCATCACAAAGTACTCAAAAAAATACAGGGCATAGTTATTATAGAAAGTTTTTTCAGATATATCCAAAAAAAAGGTATCAATCCGATACCTTTTTTTAGTGTTCTAAAATGATTGAAAACTTGTCTTCTTGAAAATTATTTTTACTACTAATCACATATCAAAAATGGGCTGTCCTATGTTGGTAGATTCTCTCTAATATTTTCAATAAACGAGGTGCTTATCCAGTACAAATCCATTTTTGTAATACTATAATGTCTCATGAAAAATAGATATTTCCCATCTGGAGACAACGATGGATTACTTTGATTTGCAAGATCATCATTAATAATAGCTCCACTACTATTTAAATCTATTGGAGCAGTCCATCCTGTATCCTCATCGTAAAAAGTGATATATAAATGGGCTAACCCACTTCTTCCAAAACGAGCAGATCCAAAAATCATATATGAACCATCAGCCGCAACACATGGACTAAAATCCCAACTAGTTGAGTTCACTACTTCTCCCATATTTTCTACAACATATGTGTCTTCACTTATAGTTGTTACTTTCCATAAGTCTTTCCCGTTACTTCCTTCTCTCGATGAACTAAGATATCCTGTCCCATCTTCTATAAATTGCAACGAGTGATCACTAAAGTCAGAATTAATAGGAAGCGGTACCCTTTCAAGTTCACCCCACCCATCACTCGTTATTTCTACTCTGAGTAGTTCATTACTATCTCTAACGTTTGTGCTGACATAAACCCATTTTCCATCTGGGGATATACTTGACAGTAAAACATTTTTCCCAACAGCAAAAGATGCTTCAACAGGTTCACTCCAGATCTCATTTACTCTTTCAATATAAAGAATGGTACTTGAATAATCAGGTGTAAAAATTTGCAAATAAGCTTTGTTCCCATCTGGTGAAAATTGGATTTTACTTTCCAAACGATCTGGCAAAGAAATTATACCCCTTGCAAATATTTCAGCTTCATTAGAAGGAGCTATTTGATCAAAATAATCTCCTTTTAGAATTGGGAATTTCATATCCTCAATCTCCTTTTCCTCTTCATTTTTTTCTTCAGGTTTCTCGCAGTCCGTGAAACAATGGAAAAACAAATGCGTGTCATCTAATTTAGAGCATCCCGCCACAGTCAAAAGGATAATCATAACTAGCATAGTTATAGCAATCTTATAAATCATTTTCATCATAACACTCCACTACTCCAATCTAAATATTAGTTATACCTCGTAATTACATCTAATATATACATAATATGATATATCTACACTCTAAACAATAACTCGATATTTGAGTATATTCTATCAATAGTTGATTAATGAGAAAATATTATATGCATTAACGACTTTATTGATAACCAATAAAATTGGAGAAGTTATGTGATTTCAAAACATTATATCTGCTTTCAAAAAATCTTAAAATCAGATAATATACAAATAATGTTAATAGAAAAACAGAAGGTTTGTCTAAAGTATTTTATACTCAAAAGCAATCGGTTAAAAGTTTAATGGATGAGTATAGTCGTACAGACCTAGTGTCCCAAACATTTCGGTCTATTTTTTATGTCAAACATACAAAGACGTACTTGTCTTTATAGTCCTTGATAGACTCTGCATACCATAAGTTCAAATAAAAGCGTTACGGGAGCCGTAACGCTTTTATTTGAACTCAATATATAATATCTATCTATTTTTAAAACAATTGATATCACTGTCATAATCAACAAGTCCTGAGGAATCTTGAACAAATCCATTCAATTAGGTCTTATGTATAATATACTTTATTCCTCAGTTATTATCGATCTTTTAATTACAAAATCACTTTCAAGAAAATCATCTAAAGTGATAAGACCTTTTTCGATAGCTTCGTAAAGTGTATAAGACTTAAAATCTTCCCAAATATACAACTCACTCAAGCAACTCCCATTACCTATATGAATCAACTCATACACGTACTCATACGTTCCATCTTCATACACAACTACTTCGGTATAAGCAAGGTCACACTGAATTAATCGAGAAGTCTCACGATAAAAAATTCTTTCAGAACCTACTTTCATATTTGAACTGTGGATTGGAAATTGCCTTCCAACAATTATATAAGTAATGAATAATACAAGAGTAATAGGGACAATAATAAGATATTTTTTATTAAACATTACATTATCCTCTCAATCATAATTTTACTACATCATATAAATTGTGATGGTTACTACTTATAGGGATCGTAACTCTTCTTCTTTATTGGTGGAGATTAATAGATATATGTAGTGATAAAAACATACTTCGATCACTATACTGTTTTTTTCCTAAACATTTGTAAAGCAATAATACTTAACACCATTATGATACTCAATCCTGAGCCTTTAATAGCATTCAATGTTTCAGTATGATACACTAGGTCGCTAGAACCTTCTTGATTAAAAAACAACAAAGCAAAGGTAAACCAAATTCCAAAGAATAAACAAACTACTTGTAAAAAGCTTATTAGCTGATTTCTTTCCATAAAAATCACCCCTGTCCTCATATTTTACCATATTGAATTTGTACTACACTGATATTTGTGTAGCATCTGCTTTTAAGATATTCATGTCGCTTGAAAAAGCGATATCGTTATTCTTTTTGAAACTATATTACTCTCTTCCCTCATTTTCTAAATCTTGAAGGTTATTGGCTTGCTCATAAAGCCAAGCTTTTGTACCTTGTTCCCCTGTTGTATCTTCTAATAAAGTAAAGAATTCATCGATGGTCGCAATATCTTTGTTATAGGTGTTGTAATACACCTTTAATGCGTCCATAAATCTCGTGGTATCGTTTTCAAGGAAGTATGTTACATAATAGCGGTAGATCGTTGGTCCGTGGTAATAGACGAGATATCCGTATCCATCACCATACTCTGTTAAGTGACGAATGATACTCTCACCCTGGTATAGGTTAAATCGTACCGCAAATGCTTCTCTTAAACTAGATCGAACATTGAGGTATCCGTTGTACCCTTCGTTCCCATATATTGCTTCATAATAGTACGCTGTCATATAGGTCGTTAATGCTTCATCTAAAAACGGTTCGTCAGATTGATCATTCCCAATCATTGAATAAAACCATTGATGAATCGCTTCATGCACAATTGTTCCTTCCGAAACATTCATATCACAATAAACCACAGCAGTACTTTCCATGCCATAGATATGACCTAGTTCAAGTGTAAAGTGATCATAGTAATAAGGACCAACACCTTCTTCCATCACGTTGAAGGTGGTTTCGAGGTAACCAAAGTATTCATCAACCAGTAGATTAGATAAAGGTTCCATCGAATAGATTTTGTATTGTCTAGAATTGATTTCACGTTCATAAAGATTATATTCAGTTGATGCGCTAAAACTAAAATCTCGAGCATCTTTCACTTCGTACTGTGAGATAGTACGGTTGTTGTTTGTATTTGAACGAATCAATCCCCCGCTTGTTGCGACTAAATAATCTTCCGGTACATTTACTGTCACATAATAATCACCGACGGTATTGAAATAGCTTTCTCCAAGGAAACTGTATGGTTCAACATTCCATCCATCTTCATCATATACCGGCACAAACGGATAGAAAAACATCGTCACATAATAGTTATCATCAATCTCAATAATACGATCAATGTCCCAATAATGGAAAGTGTATTTAAATTCAATTGAAACACGCTCATTTAACGGGACTTCATCCGTTAAATCAAAATGCATATACGTAGAATCATCACCTAAAAATGAAATATCCATCTCTTTATTGTCAATTGTTAAATACTCAAATTGAACATTGGATGAATTAGTTGTTGGATTCACTGCATTAGGATAAATTTGAAGATAGATTTCATCTAAGTCCTCAACAACATTATAATACGATACTTCTCCTGATACCGTCAATGTATCGTCTTCATCATTCAGGGTTGCGTTTAAGGTATATACCGTATTCAGACTATTATACTTTTTATCCTCAGGTTTACACGCGGTAAGAAGAACTAATAATAAAAATACCATGATTAATCGTTTCATCAACATCACCTCTCTAAATAAATAATTAATATCATTTGGTGTGACAGAAGAATAAATTTGAATTTCTCCTGTTTGATGCACTTCCAGTCTTGTTTACAAGACTGTGAATTTTCGTTCATTATAAGGATTCCCAACTATAAACTTATTTTAGTAATAGTTCATACACCTCTTTTGTCTTATATTATATTTTAACACCAAATTATGTCATCAACAATAATTGATATAATTATTTTAGTTTATATAAATCTCTAGATAAAGAAAAAGCCCTTTGAGAATTAGTTTCCTGAAATCGGACTCTATTTCACTTACTCTTAATTTCTTCTTAAAATAATAAAAGGCATCCAAAATATTGGATGCCTTATCTTCGTATGTAATCTATCTTAATTATAATACAAATTCCCTAATTAGATAATATTCTTTTTAAAAGACAATCATTTGAAAACATTCTAAAAAATTTTATTGGAATCTAACATAAAGGTAGAATTGCACATTTTTTGAACAATATTCTTTGATGATAATGCCAAAAACTTAAAACCAATACAACCCATCTATTACTCAATTATGGATTCATGGTGTTTACATCTTGTTATATACCAAAACACCAAAGAAGTACATAATCGGTCTTTTCACTAAATTATCAACTCGTAATTTTTTTTTGAATTTCTAGTTAGAAATCCACCTACCATAAAGAATAAGATCTTCAGCTGGCATTGTTGTAGAGGTGTAAGGTATTGTTAGGTTTTCATCAATATACCATCCTAAAAAGATAGACCCTACTCTTGTAGGTACGTATTCTATACTTTCATTATAATCATACATAATTGTTTCAACCATTTTAGGTACAAATATTTGTACGACACTTGGAGATGATTTCCATATCGTTGTTCCAATCCCTAATTGCCCAAATGTATTACTACCCCACGTCAGTATTCTTCCATTCGAAGTCATTACTATTGAGTGGTTTTCACCTAATGACACCTGTGTTATTGTTTCATTATCATTTAAATCAAAGTTCGATGTGATTTCTGTTGGTATATGTTTGTCTATTGTCGTTCCATCACCTAATTGTCCATACTCATTATATCCCCAAACAAATACCCTTCTTTTTGAGGTTCTAGCAATAGAATATGAATTCCCTCCTAGTGATAGCTGTATAACGGTTTCTCCTTCTATTAAATCGAAGTTCGATTCGATTTCTGTCGGTACATGTTTGTTTATTGTCGTTCCATCGCCACATTGTCCATAGAAATTGTATCCCCACATGAATACTCTTCCTTCCGATGTTATTGCTGATGAATGATAAAAACTTGAGGCAATTTTGATCACAGTTTCTTCTGGATTGAATGCAAAGAAAGATGTGATTTCTGTTGGTACATGTTTTTCAATTGTCGTTCCATCTCCCAATACTCCATAATAATTACCACCCCAAGTAAATACTCTTCCTTCCGATGTAATCGCTAATGAATAATAACGACCTAATGTTATTGACGAGATTGCATCTCCTTCATTCAAGTCAAACTGAGATGTGATTTCTGTCGGTACTAATCTCTCGGTTGTTGATCCATCCCCTAATTGTCCATAATCATTTTTACCCCACATAAACAATCTTCCAGAAGAAGTTATTGCTGATGAATGATATTCCCCTAATTCTATTTGTGTTATCTTTTCTCCTGCTCCTAATACAAACTGGGATGTTATATCCGTTGGTGTATATTTATAAATTTTTGTTCCATCCCCTAGTTGTCCATTATTGTTATCGCCCCATGTGAACACTCTACCATCTGAACTCAATGCGGATGAATGGAGAAATCCTAATGAAATCTGCACTATTGTTTCTCCCTCATTTAATTCAAACTGAGATGTGATTTCTATAGGTTTTTCTCTCTGAGTTATGGTTCCATCACCTAATCTACCGTCAGAATTTTTCCCCCATGTGAACACTCGTCCTTCCGAGCTTATTGCCGATGAATGATTAGCAAATGATTCTATCTGACTTATCGTATCTCCTATTTGTAATGGTATCGATGATACTGTATCGTACCCATCAGGAAACATATAATAATCAATACGATACTGATTAACAATCCACTTCGCAGTTAATGTAATATCTTGATAGACACCATTTCCAATAAAAGACCATTCTTCATTCCCAAGGTACCATCCAACAAATTCATGCTCCAACTTTGTAAGTGGTTCTGGTATATCACTTATATTTTCACCATGAGCTACAATCAATGGCTCGATTACTTCAGTAGTTCCAGTTATAAAGGTAACTGTATGTTCTTCTTTACTTTCTAAAGCGCCATTAATAAGATCTGAAAGCCATTCTTCTTCTGTGCCTACATATTCAGGGTTAGCATTAGTATATATTTCATAAGCAGATTGTCCATCTAATCCTGCTTGTCCTTCAGCACCATCTTCTCCTACTACAAGGCCAAGGTCTACTACTGCTCCATCGGTATATTCAACAATCAAATGGCCATCGAGAATATAAGAAGTCGAAATCCCAAGTCCGTCTTCACCTTGTTCTCCTTGAACGCCCTGTTCTCCTTGGATTCCTTGTTCTCCTTGAGAACCTTCTATTCCACATCCCGCTAAAGCTAGTAACAATATGAATATTGTAATAAATTGAAATCGTTTCATTTTTATCCTCCTTAAATAATAAAAGCAACCAATTACGTGGTTGCTTTTTGAATTCCGTGTATTCTATCTTAATTATAATACAAAAACTTTATATATAAAACTACTATATAAAAAAACATCTTTTTAGTATTTCATTTCATGTTTATTACAAAACTAATCTTTCAGTAGCTCTAGTTCAGATGTAGTTTCAACATTTAGTAAATATATGTTTATAACTATCTGTCGTCAAATCTTCTTCTTAATTCTTTATTCTCAGCCTTATTCTGATACATGCGTTTATCTGCTTCAAGTAGCAGATTTTCAGGTGTTAATGTTTCAACTTCATAACTAATAATACTTCCATAACTAAATCCCATCATATGTGAGTAGACTTGATTTCCTGTCTTAATAATTCTATTAAGTTGATTGATTTGGTAAAGAATCAAACTATTATTTGTTGTACCTAATACAACGATGAACTCGTCACCACCAAGTCTAGAAACAACTCCATACGATCTAAACGTACGTTCAATTTTTTTCGAAAAATCTATTATGGCTAAATCTCCTACGAAATGTCCATATGTATCATTCAACTTCTTGAAGTTATTTAAATCTAAAATAATTACACAAAATGCTTTGTTTTTTTGAATACAAGTATCTATATAATTTGTAGCAGAAATCCTAGTATTTAATCCTGTTAGCTGATCTTTATTCTTATTAGAGGTCTCATAAGATAGATACGTAAATATTATTACAAATGAAACTCCTATATAGGTATACGGTAATTCACCAACAAAATTCTCTAAAACTTCCAATACAACTGGAACAAATCCAAACATAAATACAATCTTTGTTAATGATTTTTTAATGATTGTACGGTTTTGATATGCCAAGTATCCCATTTGTAAATACACAAAAAAGAAAGAACATAAAATTAATACATTAAGTGAATCTTTTGAAAAAGTGTTTGTTGAATCGATACTAAATAATATAGGTGTGAAGAAATTAATAATTATTAATATAGAAATAGGCAACAGCAAATCTACGTAATATAGTTTTGTTTTTAATCTTTTTACAGATTCATACAAATTATAATCTACGTAGCAAGTAAAAATAAACAAGATCACAAATGGTAGTAATATCAATAAAACATTTGATACATAATTAACATAAAACATTATGATACCAGGTTCACCATTAACTAAAAATGTAATAATTTCAATAACAAGTAAGAAAACTGAAATATACATCAATTGAATCATTAATGTATTTCTAAAATCTGAACGATCGCTTTTTACTAATATTATTGAGGAAAAAACCAATAACAATATAATAGTGATTACATGTGAATCGAAAAAATAAATCTCCAAGTCCATAAAAATTCCTCCAGTTCTAACTATATTATACCACACTTAATTATAAATAACAGGTCATATAAGACCCCAAAGAAAAAGCCCAATAGGGCTTTGTTATGCTGTTTATATCATAAGTTGCAATTACTTATGATACGGCTCGTGAATTGATAGGATGTTAGTAGACACGAAGTGATACATGTGTTTATTAACATCTTTTTGTATACTTAAAGAAAGGAGTGAGGTTTATGAATAAAAGAAGGAAAT